>CAJOHW010000010.1 GCA_905234565.1 uncultured Oscillibacter sp.
GTTATTCCCGTTCCAGCAGCATCCGGCAGCGGTCCAGATCCTCCGGAGTGGTGATTTTGAAGTTCCCCGGTTCCCCGGCCACCAGCACCATGTCCAGCCCCCCCAGGGCCGCCGGTTCCGTGGCCCCCCGGATGGAGAGGATCCGGTCCGGCCCCAGGTCCTCGTTGGCGCTTAAGTACGGCCCCAGGCGGAAGGCCTCCGGGGCCTGTCCGGCGTAGATGTGGTCCCGTTCCAGGAGGCGGGCAATCCGGACCCCGTCCCGGCTCTCATACACCGTGTCCGTCACCGGAAGCACGGGCATGACCCCCTCATGGCCCTCCATGGCCGTGAGACAGCGGCGCAGCAGGGCCTCCGGCACGAAGGGCCGGACGGCGTCGTGGACCAGCACCGCGTCCGACGGATGGAAGGTCCGGGACAGATCCCGGAGGCCGTTCAAAATAGACAGCTGCCGGGTTTTCCCGGGGTCCGAGAAGCCCAGAAACGGCAGGTTCCCCGGCATATCCGCCAGGATCGTGTCCCGCCAGGCAGGGGCCGCCACAATCTGTACCCCGTCCAGCAGGGCACACTTTGCAAGGCTGTCTAAGCACCAGGCAATGACCGTCCTGCCCGCCACGGACACGTATTGTTTCGGCACGGCGGAGGGGAGCCGTTCCCCGGTTCCGCCGGATAATAACAGGGCGAGATTCATAAGCGGCCTCAGTCAAAGCGCAGGGCGCGGATGTCCCGGAGGATCTCCCCGTAGGGACGGCCCTTGCCGAACAAAAGGGTGGTGCCCAGCACAAAGCCCGACACGCCCATAGGGGCGAAGGTTTGGATCTTGTCGGCTCCGCAGGCCCCGTCCCAGTAGACGGAGAAGTCCATCTCCCGGCGCAGGGCCAGGAGCCGCTTGTACTTCTCCCCCACATAGGGCAGGTACATCTGTCCGGCGTTGCCGGGGTTCACGGTCATCACCAGCACCTTTTTCACAATCCGCAGCATTTCCATCACCGTCTCCACGCTGGTGCCGGGATTGATGGCGATGCCGGGGATCATCCCGGCGTCGATGACCTTTTGCAGGGTGGTGGAGGGGTGGTACTCCGCCTCAGGGTGGATATAGACCGTGTCCCCGGGATGGAGGCGCTTTAGAAACAGGTGGATGTTGGTGTTGGGATGCTCAATCATGAGGTGGACATCCAAGGGCGTGTCCGTAGCGGAGCGGATATAGCGCAGGTCGTTGAGGGACATGGCGAAGTTGGGCACGTACCGCCCGTCCATAATGTCGATGTGGAAGGAGTCGATGCCCGCGGCGTCCAGTTCCCGCACTTCCCGCTCTAAATGTCCGTAGTCCGCGCACATCATGGAGGCCATCAGTTCAAAGGACATGGGATCACGCCTCCGTTTCCTCCGGGAAGAAGGCGGCTTCCATCCGGGCCACGATCTCCTCCGGCGTCTCCTGGCCGTCGTTCTCCACCACGAAATCCGGATTCTGGGGCTCGTCGTAAGGAAGGTCCACGCCCACCACGTTTTTCTCATCGGAGGCGTACAGGCGGGCTTTCCGGCGCACCAGGGTGTCCCAGCTGGCCTTGATATAGATCTCCTTATAGTTTTCGATATACTTCCGGTTCCAGTCGCGCACCTCGTCGTACAGGGAGATGCTGCAGCACACCACGTCAAAGCCCTGATCCGTCAACAGGCGGCACCAGGGGAACATCCGCTTTGCGCCCATCAGCCGGGCCTGTGTGGTATAGGCCTTGGGGGAACGCTCCACGGAGCCCCGGGACAGGCCGGGGATGTGGGCGGCGCGGATCTGATCCCCGTCCACCAGGATCACATTGCCCCTGCGGGCTTTCAGGCGGCGGTAGAACAGTCCGCCAATGGTGGTTTTTCCCGCTCCGGCCAGTCCGGTAAAAAAATACAGTGTTCCTTTTTCGCTCATGGCATCCGCACCCCGCTTATGTAGTCCGATCCGCAAGTCCGGATCTAAACAATCTTACCACAAAATTCAGTACAGCGCAACCCCCGGACCGCCCCGGATCGCCGCGAACCGCACGGATTGCACGGGATTGCACAAGATCGCACGAGATCGCACGGACAAATAGGCCGTCCCGGAACTGGGACGGCCTGATGGATTGGGTTCCGCGGTTTCCTTACGCGGCTTTGCCGGAGCGCTGGAGCGCCACCACCGCCGCCACGGTCACAAGGCCCAGCACATCCGTCAGGGCCCCGGGGATCATCATGCACAGTCCCCCCGCCGCAATCAGGACCCGGAACAGGGGGTTCATGGGACGGTACAGGCAGCCGTTCAGGGCGGCGGCGATGCCGAACAGCCCCGCCAGGGACGTGATCACAATCAATCCCACGTTCAGCCAGCCCAGGACGCCTTCTACCCCCACAAAGAGCATGGAGGGGTTCAGGGCGAAGATGTAGGGCACGATAAAGGCCGCAATGGCCAGCTTTGTGGCGTTGAAGGCGGTTTTCATGGGCGGGGCCTTGGCAATGGCGCTTCCGGCGTAGGCCGCCAACGCCACGGGAGGCGTGATGTCCGCCACGATGCCGAAATAGAACACGAAGAAATGGGCCGCCATAGTGGGGATCCCAATGGCGGGATTGGTCAGAATGGGGGCACAGGTAGCGGCCATAATGCAGTAGTTGGCCGTGGTGGGGACCCCCATGCCCAGGACGATGCAGCACAGCATAGTCAGCACCAGGGCAATGAAGGCGTGTCCCCGGGAGACGGACACAATGGCGGTGATGAGCATGGAGGCAAGGCCCGTGGACGTAATGCATCCGGCCACGATCCCCGCCATAGCGCAGGCCACCGCCACGGTGATGGTGCCCCGGGCCCCGGCTTCCAGGGCGTCGATGAATTTCTCCACCGTCAGCCGCTCCTGCGGATAGAACAGGCCGTTCAAAAGCCCCACAACGACGGCAGCTAAAATCGCAATGGCGGCGGAGTAGGCCATGGACCGCAGAGACGTGGACACCAGCCACACCAGAATCACCAGGGGCAGCAGGAGGTAGAGTTTCTTCACCAGGGTCCGGAACTGGGGCAGTTCCTCCCGGGGGATGCCCTTCAATCCCAGTTTCCGGGCCTCTAAGTGGACGGCGATATAGATTCCCGTGAAGTACAGCACGGCGGGCAGGACCGCGGTTGCGGCTACCCGGGCGTAACTGACGTTCATATACTCCGCCATCAAAAACGCCGCCGCCCCCATAATGGGGGGCATGATCTGTCCCCCGGTGGAGGCCGCCGCCTCTACCGCCCCGGCGAATTCCCCCCGGTAGCCCGTGCGCTTCATCATGGGGATGGTGACGGACCCCGTGGTGACGGTGTTGCCCACGGAGGAGCCGGACACCATGCCGCACAGGGCGGAGGAGATCACCGCCACTTTGGCAGGGCCTCCGGCGGAGGATCCGGCGATGGAGTTCGCTAATTGGATAAAGAAATTGGAGATGCCGGTCCGCTCCAAAAACGCGCCGAAGATGATGAACACCACGATGTATTTGGCGCACACGTCAATGGGCGTGTTCATGATGCCGTTTTTGTTGTAGTACAGGTCGTAGATCACCTTTCCGAACCGGGTGGTGGCGAAGGTGTAAACCATCAGGGCCCCCACCACCACCAGAATGGGCAGGCCCACGCTGCGGCGGCACAGCTCCATGAGAGCCAGGATGGAACACACCGCCATAGCGGTCATCAGGGGGCTGTCGGTGATGTTGTCCGCCAGGCGCACCAGGGACACGGCGTTGAGGGAGTAGTAGATCAACGGTCCCGCCCCCAGGACCATAATGAGGATATCGTACCAGGGCAGGGTGTTGGGCCGCACGTCCCCCTTCCGGGCGGGATAGTTTAAGTAGCCGATGATTAGGATCATGGCCAGGAACCGGGTCAGGCTGATTTGGAACATTCCCCGGAAGGTCAGGGTGTTCACCACGCAGTACACCGAAAACAGGGCCATGAGGCAGCGGATCACCAGTTTGGGCGTCCCCTCCCAGATGCGCACGTTGGATTCCCGGTCGTACTTCTTCATAACCGCTTCTACGTCCGCCGCCGTGCCGATGTCCAGCCGTCCTTTCGCGTCCTCTTTGCTCATAGGTCCGCTCCTTTCCTGTATGTAATGAGAGAAAGATCGCGGCGGAGGTTCCGCCGCGATCTCCGCAAGTCTTGTTTTAAGCGCGCTCTTTACAACATTGCCAGCCTTATTTCGTGGGCACCGTGTACCCCTTTTCGCTGAAATACTTCGCCGCGCCGGGGTGATAGGGCACGGAGGTCACGGAGGAGGCAAAGTCCAGATTCAGTTCCGCGCCCTTGGCGTGGGAGGCGGTGATGGTTTCGATGTTGTCAAAGACGCTGGAGACAAAGTTATAGGCGTCGTCCTCGGACAGGTCGTCCCGGGCGATGACCACCGCGCCCACAGCCACCGTGGTCACGTCCTCCGGCATATTGTAGGTGTCGGCGGGAATCACGGTTTTCGTATAATAGGGGGAGGCGGACAGCAGGGTGTCGATGTGTTCGTCATCCAGGCTCACCAGGTACACGGACCGGGAGGCGGACAGGGAGGTGACGGCGGTGGTGGGGGCACCGGCCACGATGAAGGCGGCGTCGATCTTGCCGTCCTGGAGGCTCTCGGCGCTGGTGCCGAAGGACTCGTACACCGGGTTCAAGCCCGAAGTCACGTCAATGCCGTAGGCGCTGAGGATATCCAGGGCGTTGAAGTACACGCCGGACCCGGCCTCGCCTACGGAGACGGTTTTCCCTGCCAGGTCGGCAACGCTCCGGATTTCCGGGTTCAGCGTGACGATCTGCACCTGCTCCATGTAGAGGGCGGCGATGGTGGAGAAGTCCGTCACCGGTTCGGTGAAGAGATTGGTGCCGTTATAGGCGTAGGCCATGACATCGGACTGGACAAAGCCCAGCTGGGCATCCCCTTTGGAGAGGGCCCCGATGTTGGCCTGGGAGCCGCCGGAGCTGATGGCCGTGACGGTGGTATTGGTGGTGCTGCTGACCTGGCCCGCCAGGACGCTGCCGAAGGCGAAATAGGTGCCCTGGTCGTTGCCGGTGCTGAACTTCAGGTTTCCGCCGGTGGACACGGCGCTGCCGCCGTCCCCGCCGCCGCAGCCGGCCAGGATCCCTGCCGTCAGCAGGGCGCACAGCAGAAGGCACAGTTTTTTCCTCATGGTCTCATCCTCTTTTCTTCCAGATTCCGTTTTCCACGGGGCTGTCCCCTATGATACCGTATCTTTTCGGGTTTTGCAAGGGTTTTGTGGCTCCTTTTCGCCCCATCCAGCCCAGCGCCGGGATGATTTGTGATAAATTTCACAGTTTGGCCGGATTCCGGTTGCATTTTCCCCGGACCGCTGGTATAATGGGGACGCTGTGCGGAGGCGCACGGAAGCGATTTCTTTACTTTGCGATTTTACGGTGCGGGAGGATATGACCATGTCGATTGCGCAAGAGTATGAGCGGAAGCTGGCGGCCCCCGAGGAGGCGGCAAAGCTCGTGAAGTCCGGGGACTGGATCGATTACGGCTGGTGCGTCTGCACCCCCGTGGCGGTGGACAAGGCCCTGGCAGAACGCTGGCAGGAACTGACGGATGTGAAGGTCCGGGGGGGTATCCTGCTGCACCGTCCCGCCATTTTCGACGTGCCCGACGCGCCGGAGCACTTTGTGTGGAACTCCTGGCATATGTCCGGCATCGAGCGCAAGGCCATTGCCGAGGGCATCGCCTTCTACTGCCCCCTGCGCTATTCGGAGCTTCCCGGCTGGTACCGCAACTGCATCACCCCGCCCCGGGTGGCCATCTTCCAGGTGTCCCCCATGGACCAGCACGGCTACTTCACCTTCGGCCCCTCCGCTTCCCATATGCGGGCGGTGTGCGACGTGGCGGACATGATCATCGTGGAGGTCAACAAGAACGTGCCCGTGTGTCTGGGGGGCTTTGACAACTGCGTCCATATCAGCGAGGTCACCATGGTGGTGGAGGGGGACAACCCGCCTATGGAGATTATGGGCGGTGCCACCACCCCCTCCGAGGTGGATATGGCGGTGGCCAAACTGGTGGTGGAGGAGATCCCCGACGGGGCCTGTTTGCAGCTGGGCATCGGCTCTATGCCCAACACCATCGGCAAGCTCATCGCGGAGTCCGATCTCAAGGACTTAGGGGTCCAGACGGAGATGTACGTGGACGCCTTTGTGGACATTGCCGCCGCCGGAAAGATCACCGGGGCCAGGAAGCCCTTCGACCGGGGACGCCAGTCCTACGCCTTCGCGGCGGGAACCCAGAAGCTCTATGACTACCTCCACAACAACCCCGCCTGTATGGCGGCCCCCGTCAGCTACACCAACGACATCGCCCGGGTGGCCCAGATCGACAACTTCATCTCCATCAACGGCGCGGTGGACATTGATCTCTTCGGCCAGGTGTCCTCCGAGTCCTCCGGCCTCCGGCAGATCTCCGGGGCCGGCGGACAGCTGGACTTCGTCATGGGGGCCTACCTCTCCAAGGGGGGCAAGAGCTTCATCTGCTGTTCCTCCGCCGTGAAGGACAAGAAAACCGGGGAGCTGAAATCCCGGATCCGGCCCACTTTGGTAGAAGGCTCCGCCGTCACCTGCACCCGGCCCAACCTCCACTATCTGGTGACGGAGTACGGCAAGTTCAACGTCAAGGGCAAGTCCACCTGGGAGCGGGCGGAGGGCCTCATCGGCATTGCCCACCCCCAGTTCCGGGAGGAACTGATCGCCGCGGCGGAAAAGATGCACATCTGGCGCCGGTCCAACAAGCGGTAAGCGTTCCAAAAACGGGCAGGATACAACCCGCCCCTTCCCAATTCGGGAGGGGGCGGCTATTTTTTAGTTTTAGTTTTCCTCCGTCAGGAACCGCTCCAATTCCTCCGCGCTGTGTACGATCACTTTGGCCCCGGCCTGTTCCAGTTCCCCCGGTTCCGCGTAACCGAAGAACTCCGCCCCGGCGCAGTCGATGCCGCAGGCTTTTGCCCCTTCTGCGTCGTATTTCCGGTCCCCTACCATCAGTACCCCGGACCAGTCTTTTTCCGGTACCTGTAAGCGTTTCAATGCCGCCCGGATCACCGTCTCCTTGTCCCAGTCCGCCCCGTCCGGACTGCCCACGATCTCCCGGAAAAAGGGCGCGTAGCCGTAGTGTTCACAAATCGGACGGCACTGGGACTCCGGTTTAGAGGACGCCAGGGCCAGTACCACGCCCCGATCCCCCAGCCGTGCGCACAGCTCCCTCATGCCCGGGGCGGCGGCGGCCTCATACATCCCGCCAGTTCCGTAATGCCGCCGGAAAACCTCCATGGCCTGACGGACCTGGCCCTGGTCCATGCCCTGGCTTGCAAAGGAGTTTTGCAGCGGCGGGCCGATGAACCGGGACAGGGTGTCCTCCCCAGGCACGGGCCTGCCCAGTTCCCGGAACGTCTCCTGTAAGCACCGCAGCAGCCCCGGTTTGGAGTCCGTCAGGGTGCCGTCCAAATCGAACAAGATCGTATGGTACATTTTCTATCCCTCCCTTGTCGCCGCAAGAGCATACCACGTTTTGCCCCTCCGCGCAAGGGGGACGGCGGAGGGGACGGGTTCCCCGCCTTGTGAAAGGGCCGAAAGAAGCCGCCGTTTTTCGGCGTTTTTCCAGTGTTCCCCAGGGGGAGAGTGTGGTATAATGAGTCATTCCCCTCTTGTGGGAAACTTTTGCGCAGACTTTTGCGCGGGGAGGCGGCGGCGGTGCGGTTCTGGAAAATGAACGGCGCGGGCAATGACTTTATCATTCTGAACAACCTGAAAGAGGGCCTGTCTCCGGAGGCTCTGCCGGGAATCGCCCGGACGGTCTGCCAGCGGCGGCTGTCCATCGGGGCCGACGGCCTCATGGTGGTGGACGCCCCGGAGCGGTTCCCGGAGGCGGACTACCGGATGCGCTTCTACAACGCCGATGGCAGTGTGGGGGAGATGTGCGGCAACGGGGCCCGGTGTATCTGCCGGTACGGCTATGAAAACGGCCTGGCCGGGGAGCGTCAGCGGGTGGAGACCACCGCGGGTCTGGTGACCGGAGAGCGGATCGATGTACGGCGCTACCGGGTGCGGCTCAACGAGCCTTCGGTTCTGCGGACGGAGGGTTCGGTAGAGGTTGGGGGCGTGTCCTGGCCCTGCGCCTATGTGGAACTGGGGAATCCGGGGCTTCCCCACGCGGTGGTGCCCTATCCGGACCTGCAAAAGGCCGACGAGACGGCTCTGCGGGAACTGGGCCGGGCTATCCGCTGGCATCCGGACTTTCCCAAAGGGGCCAACGTGAACTTCTATGAGCGCCTGGGTCCGGATACGGTCTATGAGCGGACCTTTGAGCGGGGGGTGGAGGACTTCACCTACGCCTGCGGCACTGGCACCGGCTCTGTGGCCGCGGTGCTGGCGGTCCGGGGGGAGCTGTCTGCCGATATCCTCCACGCCCGTATGCGGGGCGGGGAACTGACGATAGAGGTGGAGCGGCAGGGCGATCAAGTCACGGCCCTGTACCTGACGGGACCTACCAACATTGTGGCAAAGGGTGAGATCCTGGACGAGGATCTGAGTTTTTAAGGTTTGGAGGGACAACCGATGGACGCAAAGGCTGTGGCGAAAAATTACCGGTTCATGGGAATCATGATCGGGGCAATGGTCCTGGGGGCCGTTGTGGGGGGCGTGGCCCCGGGATTTGGAAACGGCATCGCCTTCTTGGGCACCGTTTTTATTAACCTGATGTTCTGTATCGTGGTTCCCCTGGTGTTCGCCTCCATTGCCGGGGCTGTGGCCAATATGAAAAGCCGGAAGCGGGCCGGAAAGATCATGGGCGTCACGGTGGCGGTGTTCGTGGTCACCGGGGCCATTGCGGCGGTGATCTACTTTGTGCTGGTGCAGATCTTCCCGCCGGTCACGGCACCCTGGGCGGAGATTCCGGCGGAGGAGATCGGGGACTATGCCACCCTCCGGGAACTCATCGTCAACTTCTTCACCGCCAGCGACTTTGTGGGCCTTCTGACCCGCCGGGCCATGCTGCCCCTTATCGTATTCTCCCTGCTCTTTGGCTTCGCCGTGAACCTCTGCGGCAGTGAGGGCATTGTGGTGGCCAAGTTCTTAGAAAGCCTCACTGCCGTCATGCTGAAATTCGTGAAGATCGTCACCTACTACGCCCCCATCGCCTTCTTTGCCATCTTCGCGGACCTGGTGGCCTCCTACGGCCCCCAGATCACCCAGAGCTATGGCCGGGCCTTAGCGCTGTACTATCCCGTGTGCTTCCTCTACATCTTCACCGCCTGGCCCCTGTTCGCCTGGTTCGGCGGGGGGAAGGAGGGCGTCAAAACCATGTTCCGCCACATCGTCCGGCCCGCCATTGTGTCCCTGGGCACCTGTTCCTCCGTGGCCACCATCCCCACCAACATGGAAGTGGCGGCGGAGACCGGCATCTCCAAGGACGTGTCCGACATGGTGCTGCCCCTGGGGGCCACCATGCACATGGACGGCTCCTGCTTCTCCTGTGTGCTGAAAGTGGCTTTCGTCATGGGGGTGTTCGGTACGCCCATGGGCTTTGAAATGCTGATTCCGGTGGTACTGGTGGCGGTGCTGTCCTCCGTGGGGATGTCCGGCGTGCCGGGAGGCGGCTACATCGGGGAGTATATCATCTGCTCCATCTTTTTCCCCCAGCAAATGGCCATGGCCTTCCCTATTCTGATTGCCATCGGCAACCTGGTGGACCCTCCGGCCACCATGATCAACGCCGCCGGGGACTATGTGGTGTCCTTCATCGTCTCCCGGTTTGTGGACGGCAGGGACTGGCTGAAAAAGGCGAAAAAGGCGGAGTTCTGAGGGACGCTTTTGAAATACGAAAAAACAGGCGGGACAGGGAAACGGTGGTTTCCCTGTCCCGCTGATTTCGTTTTTACCAGACGCCCATGCCTTTTAAGAATGCGTCATAGACCGCACGGCGGGTGTACTCCTCCACCGGAGCAAACAACTGTCCCGGAAGGGAGTCCACCGGTTCCCCGGACTGGGCGTCCTCCGGCAGAAGCCCCATTTCCCCGCACCACTCCAGCGCGCCGCAGTAGGGGTCCTCCCACCGTCCGCTCTGCTGCATCTTCTCCCAGCGGCGCTGGATGGTCTCCTCCCGGGGGGCCAGCAGCATGGCCAGTTCCCCCTGGGTCATCTCCTGGTCTAAGCGCAGGCAGTTGTCCGCGTACACAATGGCACGGCGGTCCGCTAAAGCGCAGAGCTTGTCAAAGAGGGGATCTTCCCGTCCCACGTCCGCGAAGGGGCTCTCCTCCATCAGTTCCTCCACCGTGACCACTTCATAGCCCTTCTGGGCCAGAATCTCCAGCTGAAGGGGCAGGCCCAGGGCCACCGGTGTCCGGCGGGCCATGTTGTACCCGTCCTTCTGGAAGATGATCTGGCCGCAGAAGAAGTCCGGATCCCGCTCTAAGGCCTGGCGCATGGGCTCCGTCATGGCGGCCACTTCCGCCCCTATGGCGGCGTCCCCCCGCAGGGACGACGGCAGCCAGCCGCCGCCGTCAAAGGACGCCGCGAGATACTGATAGCCTAAGCGGTCATAGAGGTCGTAGCTGGTGAACCCCTGGGCGATCCGGTCCACGTAGTGGGGGGGCCGTCCCATGGTCATCTCATAGCCGTAATGGGTGCGCATCCAGTCGTCTAAGCGCAGAAGGTCCGCCTCGGCGCGGCTGACCATGCCGTAGTGGACCCGCTGGGCGTAGACCACGTTTTTCTTGCCAAAGAGAATGTGCCGGTAGCCGTGGTTCGTGATCTGGTGGCCCTCCTGCAAAATCCGCCGGACCAGCCGCTCGTTGTGGACCACGCCCCCCCGGTCGTCTCTGCGGATGTCGGGATAGTGGTCGTAGCGGATCCCGCCCCAGGCGGGGCTGCCGTTCCGGCCGGGATCATCGGGGTAGTTTTCGCTGGTGTCGCCAATGACATCAAAGGTCCCCTTGGCGTGGAACTCCGCCAGGGCGTCTAAGATGATATCCGTCAGGGACTGGCCCCGGTAGTGATCCGGCACGGCGGGCAGGTCCATGGGGCCGTCGTCGAAGGTCATGGCGCAGATCCGCCGGTTCGTTTTCACCCGCTCAATGCGGCGGGTATAGCGGATAGGCGGCGGCTTCTGGGGCAGGACATGGTTTTTCAAAAACTGCTTTCCCGTTTTTCCCAGCTTCACGACCAGCGACATACTTTCTCACTCTCCTGCAACGCGATGGATCCAATCCTCTATCTGACATTTTATCCCAAACAGCGCCCATTTGCAATAGGACAAACCTCCGGCGTGGGTTTTTCTCCGGCGGGTGAACTGGCTGGCGGCGGTATCCACCGCCAGACTCCGGCGTCCGGACACCGCCGTCTCCCCGGAAAATAACGCCTCCCGCACCGCGTCCAAGGTCCGCTCCCGTGCCCGGACCGCCGTCACGCCGTTTCCGATCTCCCGGGGCACGTGGGCGTCGCTGCCTCCAAAGCGGCGGAGGCCGTGGACCCGGGCAAAGTCCTCCGCCATGGCGTTGGCCTGCCGGTTCTTCCGCTCCGCACGGCTGTTCCACACCTCCACTCCGTCCAAAAAGGGCGCCAACGGCTCCGGACGCCCGGGATCCCGGGAATGCTCATAGGGGTGGGCCAGCACCGCAAGCCCCCCTTGCGCCCGGATGGCCCGGGACGCCGCGGCGAACTCCCGGCTTTGGACGGGTTCCGTGACGAACAGTCCCAGGAGGTGCCCTTGGTCCGTGGACACCTCCACCCCGGGGATCAGGAGAAAGTCCGGATAGGCCAGCCGGACTGCCGCCGCGTCCGCTTTTGAGAGGACCCGGTCATGGTCGCAGACCGCCGCTCCGTCCAAACCCCGATCCAGGGCGGTTTGGACGATCTCCTCCAAGGGCATCCGCCCGTCCGGAGAGGCCTGGGAGTGGATATGCAGATCCAGACGCAGTTCCATAGGGCCTCCTTTTGATTTTTCCGCCGACGTTCGTTTTCTCAGCGCCCCAGCAGAACGCCCCGGAGATACCGCCGCATAGGAGCCGGATCGTCCCGGCTGGACAGGGCCTCGGCTGCCCGGAAGCAGTCCGGGATTCCGGCGAAAAAGGCCCGGAACCGCCCGTGCCGCAGCAGGGACAGCAGGGCGGCGGTGTCGTTGAGGAGAAAGCGCATCCGCACGCCCACGGCGTAGTCCTGGGGCACGTAGGCAATGGGTTTCCCCATGGCCCCGTAGAGATAGTTCAGTACCATGGGACTGCCGGTTTTCTCCGTCAACGGGAAGCTGCCCCAGATCCGGGGGTTCACTTCCAGCACCCGGCCGTCCTTGAACTCCACCATGGCAAGGCCCTGGAAGCCAAAGGAGTGCAGCAGACGCCGGGCCGTCTCAATCAGACGCCCGTCATAAAAGCTCTCACAGCAGGAGGAGGGGCCGCCGGAGATGGGATATTCCCGGATCCGGCGGTGGCACAGGGCGCTCAAAAGGGAGCCGTCCTTTCCCAGAAGGAGGCTGATCCCCACGCCGTCCCCTTCCAGTTTCTCCTGGACAATGGGGTCCGGGTCCCAGGCGGACACCGCCCGCATGGCGGAGCGCCAGGCGGCCTCGTCCTCCGCGATCCAGTAGCGGTCCGCCGCCTTGAGGCCGTATTTCTCCCCGCACCGGGGCTTTACCACCACGGGATACCGCGCTGGAATCCCGGCGTACTGTTTTGGCACCGGAATGCCCAGTTCCCGGCATCGGCGGTGGACCAGGGCCTTGTCGTTCAGACAGCCCAAAACCGTGGGAGAGGCGATGAGGAAGTCGCACACCCGGAAAAACCGCTCCTTCTGCCAGGACACCGCGTTCAAAGACGCCGCCCCCGTACACAGCAGCACGGGCCGGGGATACCGGATCAGCACTTCTTCCAGGCGGTCCGGGTAGGCGGGATCCGAGGCGCTGCCGGGGAGCCACAGGCACTCCGCGGCGTACCGGGAGGAAAAGACCGGCGGCGTCAGGGCCGCGTCCCCCCGGGTCTGGACCACTACCACCCGGTATCCGGCCCGGCCCAGGGTCCGGACGGCGGCAATGGAGGCCCGGTATTTCCCGTCCGTAATGACCACAGTTCTCATAGGCGGCCTCCGCAGCAAGGATTACCAGTTCATTATACCAAATTCCACAGGATATTACAAGGCGGCATTGCGGAAAACCCCGAAAGCGCGCCCCGCCACAGCCATGGCGGGGCACAGGATAAAATCCTAAAAGGAAACGGGGCTTTTCTCCGAAAAGCAATTTGCTTCAATACCGTTTATAGATCTGTCCCCGGTTCCCCGCGTCTACCACCAAGACAATTAACCGACCGTGATCCACAGAGAAGATGACGCGATAGTCTTCAACGCGGAGGCGGTAGAGGCCCGCGCTTTTTCCGCTCCGCAGTTTCTTGATATCGCCCTGTTCCGGCAGTTTAGAAATTGCGTGGATAAGCCGCTCTCTGTTGGCTTTTGGCTGCTTCATAATAAACTTTTCTGCGGCTTTTTCGATATGGATCGCGTATTTCACAGCTGAACACCGGCCTTTTCCGCCAGTTCTTCAATGGTGATGGTGCTGTGCTTTTCCGGGTCCGGATCGTTCAGGTATTCCTCGACCAGTTTCTCGCAATAAAGTTCATCATCCAATTCATCATCGAATTGGATGCCTTGGAGGAACAGCAGCAGTTGTGAAACCTTATATTCCGGAAGCCGGTCAATAATCTGCTTCGCTCTTTCCCGTTCGCTCATAAGCTCCTCCTTGCCACGTTTTCTCACATACTCCAGCCCAGTTGGTAGAACCGGGACAGCCACTCCCCCGGCGGGGGATTGTCCACCGGCACCGTCCGCTCCGCGTTCTCCCGGCGCAATGTCTCCACGAACAGTTCCTTCAAATTCTCCGGGCAGTCCCGCCACAGGGCCAGGACCTCCTGGTCCTCCTCAAAGGCTCCAATGGCGTTGCAGCGGTTTTCCGGGTCGAAGATGAACACGGGCATCCGGTGGTAGTCCCGGAACTTGATGTCGTGGTTATAGGGGCTGTCGTCCAGGTAGCCGGACAGAAGGCTGCCGTCATAGGGGTATCGTCCAAAGAACAGGTAGAACAAGAAGGCGCACAGGCTGTAATGCTGGGACTGCATATCCACCGCCGGAATCAGTTCCCGCACCACCGCCGGATCTCCGAACTCCACCGGGTAATTGTGGCCCCGGGGCAGACGCAGAAAGGCGTCCGCCCCCTCTAAGAGGTGATTGCAGGAGCAGATCAGGTTGGAGTAGTCCAGATACAACCGATCCTTGTCCACAAAGAACATCCGGGAGAGGTGGAAATCATGATAGGTATAGCCGTCCTGGTTCAGACGGTCCAGCAGGTCCGCCAGCTGTACCGCCAAAGACTGGACCTCCGGATTCTTCCAACTCCGGGGGGATAGCCGTGCAAGGCGGGAGGCCCCGCTTTCCAGCCGCCCAAAGGAGGGTACTGGCAGTACCACGGCGTAGTCCCCCCGCCGCCGTCCCAAAGAAAGGCGCTCCGCGCTGTAATCGTGGTCCACAAACAGGGTACAGGCGTCCCGCCGCTGGGAGGGCAGTTCGATGAGGTCCACGGGCCAGAGGATCCGCTCCGTCCGGGGCGGGTCCAGAATCCGGCGGAAATAGGCCCGTTCCAGATCCTTGGCCTCAAACACCGGGGACGGATCCCCCTCTTCCAGCTCTACCTGGGAAAACTTGGCCTGGTCAAAGGACCCGGGGTCCAGATCCACCCGCCGCAGAAACAGCCGCTCCCCGGTCTCCACGTGTTTCAACAGGGGACTGCGGCCCTCCGTCTCCTCTCCGCCGTCATAGCACTCCCCGGTCATGCCGTCCCGGGAGTACACCGCGCCGCCGTACACCGCGCTGACATACTGGGCGTCCGCAATGGGACGTTCGCTCTTACTCACGCTTCCTCTTCGCCTCCGATCCGCCTCTGTCCAGGAAGGGCAGGAGCCTGCGCAGGAAAAATCCCTCCTCCGGGGACGGCCCGGACTTGCCGCTCTCCGGCGTCCTGCCCCGCTCCAGCCAGCGGGCGGTCCGGGTTTTGCCGCCCTGCTTTGTCAGATAGATGTGGGCCGCCTCCCGGTAGGGCACCTGCCGCATGAGATCGCTTCCCCGAATGGCCTGATAGGGGTCCGTGGAGAGGATGGCGGCGTCGAATTCCTCCAAGGCGGCAAAACAGTTCCCCGGGCGGCGCTCCCCAATCCGCAGCCACACGTCTAAGGGGACAGGATGCTCCGGGGTGTCATAGGCCCGGCAGGCGTCCTCCACCAGCCGGGACATGGTCTTCTGCAAACCCTCCGTGTTTTGGGCGTGGGCGCAGGCGTTCCAGAACTTGGGGTACTCCTGGCTCAGCTGGGACCCTTGGAACCGGGCGGTCACCTCGTACAGCCGCCGCACCCGCTTCACCAGCTCGTCGGAGGAGGCCGCCGCCGCCATGCGGATCCAGTCGGGAAGCGCCGGCGGCACGCCGTCCTTCTGCCTCACAGCGCTGCACAGGGCCTCCAATGCGGCGGTCCGGTCCGGCTCTCCGGAGCGGTGGCGGCCGTCGAAACACTGGGCCGCCTCCTGTAAGAGCATTCCGCCGGAGATGGTTCCCGCCCGGCCATAGAGTTCTGAACAGGCCTGAAACAGATGGCACCGGGGGGTATTCACCCGGAAGGGGGCGTATCTTCCCCAGCCGCCAAAGGCAAAGTCCTGAAAGTCCAATTCCGCCCAGAAGCGCTCCTTGGCCTGGCGGACGCTGTCCGCCGCCGTGTCCGGCGTCAGTTTTTCCAGCAGGGCGGCGTAGGCTTCCAAAGCGGAGGCCCCCTTCTCCCGGGCCTCCTGTTGGTACAGGGCCAACGCCTCCTGCCGCACCGCCTCCCGGGCGGCGTCCTCTTCGGACAGGTTCCACATCCGCTCCAAGGACGCCCAGCTCACAGGTTCCTCCCGCAGCACGGACCGGTAATACGCCTCTAAGATCCCCTGTCCCCGGGCGGAGGCGGCCAGCTGTTTCCGGTACAGGGGAAACAGTTCCTCCGGGATCTCCCGCAGGCGGCGGGCGGCCTCGCCCTCAGGTAGTTGGCAGTCTTTGCGGACCTGATAGGAAAGCCCCGCCTGTTTCAAAGCCTCATGTCCCGTGGACCCTAAGCGCTTTTCAAGACTGGCCTCCGTCTCCCGGCTCAAACGCAGGTCCCGGCGGTTGATCTCATCCAGCATGGCGGCGATGCCGTCCTCCAAGGCCGCCGACGGGGGGCAGCGCAACGCGGCGCTTAAATTCCCCTCCAAATCCTCCTCGGAGAGATTGGAGGCGTCCCAGCCGTGGGAGAGGTACTGGTAGGCCAGTTTCAGCACCAGTTCATTGGCGCTGTCCCCGAACCGGGCGGCGGTGTCCTCCAGGTCCTGGAAGAACCGGGGGAAGTCCTCCGGCGGCAGGGCGGACGCCGCGTGGTCCAAATAGCCGTACCGGGCGATTTTCCGCTCCAACCGGGGGGAGAGCAGGTTGTTCTCCCCGGTCTGGGGGATGAGATACCGGTCCTTCTCCCGGGCGTTCCGGGTGAAGATCAGGTTCCGTTTCAGATTCACGGCGTTGGCGGAGGACACGGCGCTGAGATTCCGCCGCATAGAGTAGGGGACGGCGGCGTAGATACAGTACAGCAGGGCGCGGAGCTGGTCCTCCTCCCCGTTGTACCACACGTACAGGGGCCGGGGGTTTTTCCCCTCGCTCATCTGGGCGTAGACACACTTCACTAAGGCGGCGTAGCTGTCCCGGTTCTCTAAGCCCGCCGTCTCCATGGCGGTTTTCAAATCCAACGGGGCGGATCGCCGCAGCTGTCCGTCCCACTGGGACGCTTCCTCCTCGCTGGTTTTGAAGTTCTCCCGGTCCAGGGCCAGAAACACGTTGGGATCCTGCAGGACCTGGGTGCCCTTCAGGGGAAAGAGGAAGCCGTGGGAGAACATACTGGGCCGTCCCAGGGTGTCCGTCATGCCGTACCGGGTCCGAATGACATAGAGATAGCTTCCGTCTCCGGCAATGTCCAGGACTTCCAGCACCCGTCCGTCCTCGTCCACCAGGCCGGGCCGGGTGGGACAGCTGGCGTTTTGGAAGCGCTTGCAGGTCCGCACCGCCTCCTGGGGGGCCTCCGGGGAGATGGCCACCGCCTCCCATCCGGCGCTGACCGTGCCGCCGCTGACCCGCCGGGCGTGGGTGTAACAGCATTGATACGCTTCCATGGCCTCACCTCCGGACGCTGGGGGATTCCGTATAGAACCAGCGGTGTCCGCACGCGGGATTCGTGCAGGCCCGGTTGACCTCCTCCTCAATGCGTCCAAAGCCCAAAACGCCCTTTTTCACCACCCGTTTGCGCTCCGCCTCCGGCAGTTCCTCGCTCCGCGCCCCGCATACAGGACAGGGAATGGGGCCGATATGTTCGTTGGTCTTGATATAGCCCAGGGCGTAGAACAGCCACAGGAGCGGTTCCTCAATGCGCTTGGGGATCACCGGCCCCGCCGGGTACTGGTAAGGCTCCCCGTTCTCCCGGACGCCGGTCTCCACCCCGCAGCCCAGGGCCGTGAAGGCGAAATAGGCGTACTGGGTGTAGTTGGCGGCCATTTGGTTGGCAAGGTCCATGTTGTGGGTCTGGATAAAGGCGGTCAGTTCTTCCAAAATGGGGTTGTAGGCTTTCGCGTTGAACTCCGGGCGGTCAAAGCCGTTGGGGGCCTTGATGCCCTCCACGTCCCGCAGCAGCATCCGCCGCAGGTTGTCGCTGAAGATGTCCATGACCTCGTCCGCCTTGGAGATGCAGATGGCAAAGGGGGTCTCGCACTTGAAGTAGGGGTCCCCCTCGGAGATGATGTGGTGGATGACGCTGAGGATCTGGGCCGGGTTGTCCCGCTCCTCGTCCTCCGCCATGACGCTGCTGACCACATCGAACTGCATGGGGTCGATGAGCAGCAGCACCCCGTCGGCGTGTTCCACGAAGGGGGCGTAGTGGCTGATGAGCTGTCCGGACTTGAACACCTCCCCCGCCACGTCGTACATGACCAAGGTCTCCGTGTTCTTCCGGTTCTCCCCCAGATCCTGCACCAGCTCATAAAAGAGGGGCTGCTGTAAGCGCTGCTCCGGCGTAGGGGCGGGGAGAGGCTCTCCGGCTTCCACCGGGTTGTCCCGGCGGAAGTTCAGCACGCTGGCCCCGTTCACAATGGCCGCCAGTCCCGCCTTCCGGGCGTACCCCGTCATGCCCCGCAGCAGCTGGGACAGGTACACCGTCTTGCCGGAACCCACAATCCCGATGACTGTGATGAACTTCACGTTGGTCTTGCCGTAGTTGGCGGGCAGGGGGTTGTGGCAGAACCGGCACACCCGGCGGTTGCACCGCTCTCCCGTGGCCAGCTCCACCTGGATGGCCATGCCCTGGCCGTCATAGATGAAGTAGTCCTCGTCCCCCTGGTCTTTCAAATACTTCTGATGTTCCGGGTCCTGGGGGTCGATGACCTTGCGCAGCCAGGCCTCCACGCCCAGATGGATGTCCGCCGGGTCATACTCCGTGGTGCCGTTGAAGCGCTTCCAGAACCTCTCGTACTCCGCGTCGGGGCCCGCCTCAAAGAACTCCCAGTCCCGGTACCGGGCCAGGATCTCCTCCTTGTCCTCCCCCTGGTAGCGGTCCAGGAAGTCCTCCAAATCGTCGTACATCTCCGGCAGAATGCCGGACTCCCCCATGTTGACCTTTTCGGACCGGAAGAGCACCTCGTCGTCCTGCATCTTCCGGAAACAATAGGGGCAAGTGATTTCATAGCTCACGTGTGTGTTCGCCTGCCTTTCCGCGCATTTATGATACCCGCCGGCGGGGATCTCTCACCCTTCAAGGAGTTCCAGCCCCGCCTTGTGGGACTCCGCCCCGGGCCGGGCCAGGGTCTTGACATACACCGCCCCCGCCTCAAACATCCGCCGGGTAATGGGCACCCGGAAGTCTCCGATCCGGTAGACCAGGTCCCCGTCGGCGTAATTGGAGTCGCAGGGCTGGGGGAAGGCGATGCGGTAAAAGCCCGTAGGTTCCGCGTTTTTCCGGAACAGCCCCCGGCTCGACATGACGGCGGTGATCTCCACGGGGATCCGCATGGGCACGTCGCACCGGGGAGGACTGACGGACCGGGTCTTGCAGGAGAACACCCGGCAGGTATCCCCCTCCGTGACGCAGGCGAACACCGTGTAGGTCCGGGCCTCCCCGTCCAGGGGACAGCCGTTGGACCGGACCCGTTCCAGGGCGCTGACGGGACGGATCCCAATCTCCCCCGTCTCCGTGAAACGGCCCTCCGGCAGGGGTTCCTCCCCCAAAGACGCGCACAGGGCCTCCATTCCGGCCTCCGCGTCCTGGCCGTAGGGCGTCCGCACCAACAGCACGTCCTGGCCACGGCCGCAGGCCCACTGCAGGGCGGTGCCCTCCGTGTTCAGGTGCAGGTCCGCAGCATAGTGTTTCGGGTCCGGGGGACAATATACATACCGCATAGGGGCCTCCTTTCACGCTCAAAGGAGCTGGTCCGGCGTGACGGCGTAGAGGTTCAATGCCTCCGCCGCCCCCGGACGGCCTGTCTCATAAAACTCCGTCTCCCCGCCCAGGGTCTCCTGCAAATCGTTGTACAGGGAGCTGCTCCGCTGGGCGTCCTGGCGCAGCAGGAAGAAGGAGCGTACGCTCTGGCCCAGATAGAAGCTGGTCTGTAAATACACCGGCACCGCGTCCCCGGTGAGGGCATGGCGCAGGATCTCACGGGGATCCTCGTCTCTCTCGGCGTCCTCGAACCGGAAGCCCAGTTCCTCGTCCAGAGGCGCGTCCAGCACCCGCTCCCGCTCTTTTAAGAACTTCTCCAAGGACGCCTTCAAAAATCCCTCCAGCCCTTCCGGTTCCCGGAGGTTCCGGAACTCCGCTTCTATCTCCTCGCCGTCATCCTCCAGCCAGCCGTCCACCTGCTTTCCATAGAAGGCGGCGAAGTCCCCCTCCCGGGGGGCGGTCCGGGAGGACAGCAGGCTCCGCCAGGCGTCCAGGTAGTCCCGGACCGCCTCCCCCTGCCGCTTCACTTCTCCGGAGAGGGTATCCAGCACCAGGGGGGACGCCGCCGCCAGATACCGGAGATACCGCTCCGCGTACTCCCGCACAGGCAGGCTGTCACTGGGGGCCGCCGCGCCGGAGAGCAGTTCCCGCACTTCCTCCCCGTGCCAGGCCAGGGCGTCCAGTTCGGCGGGGGAGAAGGTTTTCCGCAGGGATTTCCCGTACTCCTCCCCCCAGCGCCGGAGGTCCTGGGGATTCTTCTCTAAGACCTCCCGGGCCTTTTTCTCAAGGCCGGAGAGATAGCTTCCCCAGGCCCCGAAGGTCAGCTCGTCAAACTCCCGGGCGGAGATCCCGCCGGAGAGTTTCCCGTGGACCTCCTCCTCCGGAGCGGGAACGGGGAACAGTTCCAGCTGGAAGGGGGCGGGAACCAGGGCCGACAGGGGGGCATAGCTCTCTAAGAAGGGGAAGGTCCCCTGTTCCGGCGCTCCTAAGCGGCGGCGCAGGGCCTCCCGGTTGGCGGAAAGCCCCTCCACGGTCCGGGTCTCCCGGTCCCACAGGGCTTGCAGCAGGTGGTCCGTACAGGCGTCGGCGATGGCGGCAATGGGCTTCTCCGCCCGGGCGTATCCGGCGGTGAACACGCCGCCGGAGGCGAAGGGGTCCTCTTCCCCGCCGTCGGACACCGCCATGACCGCCGCGGCAATCCGCCAGCGCTCCTCTCCCGCCGCCACCCGGCCGTCGGACCGGACGCTGCTGAGAATCAGAATGGGGGTCTCAAAGCCGGATTCCCCTAAGAACCGCCGCAGGGCCTCTGTCTCCCCGGTCTCCTCATCCAGCATCAGAATCAAGAGCCGGGACACCTGCCGGGCGTCTGTCCGGAGACTGTCTCCAAAGGACTGAAACCGATCCAGCCACGTCTCCAGGTCCTCTGGGGCCAGGGCGCTGTCCGCCTCCAAAAAGCCGTAGAGCCACAGCCGTCCGCTGTCCTCATAGGCGGCCTCGCCGGAAAAGAGAGCGGACACCAGGCGCTCCGCGCCGCCGTCCTCCAAGTCCTCTCCGCCGCCTGCGCCGTCCAGGGTACGGAAAGCGCCCTCCCGGTCCAGGGCCAGAAACAGGGGCGGACAGTCCGGCCAGAACCGGTCCAGGGCCGTTCCCAGGACGGGGCGCTGCTTCGCCGCGTCCCCCAGAAAGACCCCCAGGGCAGGGCACCGGGGGGGCGTCCCCTTCCGGCTGCCCAGGTCCCGCAGTTTTTCCGCGAACCAGTCCGCCGCCGCCCGGGCGGTAAGTTGGTCAATGTTCATGGATATCTCCTTCCATCCGTCCTCCGCGGAAACCCTATTCGATGGACCGCTTCAGACGGAACGCGTCAAAGCGTTCGATGAATTCTTCCAGGAAATCTCCGATCTCCTCCTCGTTGTCAAAGGCCCCGGCGTCCCGGAACAGGGCGGACTTGCGGTCCGCCGTCAGTTCCCGGGCAAGGCGCGCTCCGCTCTCGTCCACCAGAGCGTCCTCCCGGCGGTACCGCCGCCGGACCTCCTGGGCAATACCGGAGCGCTGTTCCTCCGGCAGGCGCAGAAAGCTCAAAAAGCCCTGATACAGGGGGATCCGCCCGTAGGGGTACTCCGGTCCGGACAGGGCCAGGGCCTCCCGGCCCTGGGGCCGGGGCCACAGCACCGCGTCTCCCCGCAGCACCAGCACTCCGGTACACAGGGCGTCGCAGTAGGCGTCCGCCAGCTGGCTCCGGTCCTGCCGGGCCTGTTTGAGGCCCTGGGCGGCGGCGTTCAGGGCCTTTTGCCGGTCCTGCCAGGCCTGTTTCCGGCCCTCCGCCTCCGCCGCCACGGTCCGGGCGGCGGCGAGGGCCGTCTCCAAGGCCCCCAGAATCTCCCGGACCATGGGGTGAAAGGCCGGAAAGGCGAAGAAGTGGTCCTCCTGCACCCGCAGTACGATGTCGTGGAGACGCCGGTCCCCGTCGGCGGGCAGGGCGGTCTCCGTGCGCTCCATGGGGATCTCCATCCTCCGGCGCAGGGCGTCCAGGGCGGCGTCCAGGTCCGGCAGGCCCTTGCCCGCTCTGCGCAGGGCGTAGGACGCCGCCTCCAAGCCCGTCTCGTCCAGGTTCTCAAAGGCGGCGGGCACCTGGGCCATTCCCGCGTCCCACCGGGCGATTTCCGCCCGGCACTCCTCCGCCGCCTGACGCAGACGGTCCAACGCCGTGCCATAGGGACGGCAGAACACGCTGGCTCCGTCTAAGATGCCATACCGCCGGGCCTCCGTGTACAGGGCGCGGCCGGACAGCAGGGCGCTGACCAAAGCCTCCGGCATCTCCCCGCCCCGGGGGTCCAGGGCGCTCTGGGGGGACAGAGGGGGCAGATACCGCCAGTCCATGCCTCCCCGGCCCTCATAGGAGTATAGCCCCGCCCCGCCGAAGGCGTCATAGGCCCGGGCGCACTCCACCCGTCCGGCGTAGGCGCACAGGGGAAAGGCGCTGACGGCGCACACGGCGGTGACTTCCCCGGCGGCGGCATCGTCCGACTCCTCCCCGGAGCGGAGGAACTCCCACTCCGGCGGCACGGACAGCTTTTCCAGCCGCAGGGACTGGGCGGTCTGCCAGAGCGTACTGTCCCAAGGGAAGGCCGGGGCCGCCTGACGGCGCAGTGCCCGCAGAAGATCCTGGGCCCCGGCCTCCGGGGCCTTCTCCCGGAGAAGGGCCTCCGCCGCCTCCCCGGAGAGAGAGGGGAACAGTTCCTGACAGTAGTCCGTCACCAGGGCGGCGATGCGGTTCTCGTCTCCCCGGACCCAGGCGTCCTCATGGCGCAGAAGCGTCTCCATGAGTTTGTCCCAGGCCTGGGACGGCACAAGGGCATCCAAGGCCCGGTCCAGGGGTCCCCCCTGCCCCGGACGGAGATCCGCTAAGGACAGCAGGGTACCCGTTCCGTTTGGTCCGCCCCCTCCGCTGGCAAGGGGCCGCAAAGCCTCCCGGTTTTCCCGGAAGGTCTCCAACAGGGTGTCCGTCACCCGGCTGAGCCTGCCGAACAATCCCGCGAGATCCGACGCCTGGGCCCGGAACCGGGAGAGCAGTTTCCCCAGGTCCTCCCAGGTCTCCCGGTCCGCCTCAAAGCGGCTCAGGCGGCGGTACGCCTCCTCATAGTCCGTAAAACGGCGGTGGTCGTTGTCCAGCAGGATCCCCTGCCGCCGATGATGGGTTTCAAAATCCTCCCGGGCGGTGTCCAGGGCCCGGCGCAGTTCCGCTGCCTGGGCATCGTCCTCTTTCCGGGACGCGGTGTACTCCTTCCACAGGGCCTCGGACAGGTCCCGCAGACCCCCATGCCCACCCGCAAGGCGGTTTGCCTCCCAGGGCCCCCGCCGGGGATCCCGGACCATGGGCTCCAGCACTCCCCGGATCCGTCCGGCCAGGGAGTCCTCCCCCTCCATGAGGGCGGAGAGTTTCGCCGCCCGGGTGTCCCGCCGCCGTGCGGCAACAGCGGCGTAATGTTCCGGCAGAGCCTGGGGGCCCTGTTCCCTCGCCTGTTTCCAGTCCCCGGGATAGGGGGGATCTTCCTCCTCTCCCCGCAGTTCCCGCCACAGGGCCTGACACAGTCCGCCGCCCCCATTGCCGCCCAGGGCGGCCCGGAACAGGGACGCTCCCTCTCCCGGCCCAGTCTCCCCCGCCTCCGGGGGCGTAAACCGGGCGAAAAGCTCGGAGGACAGCCACGTGTGGATCTCCCGCAGGGGGAACCGGACCCGGGCAGAGCCGATGGTACAGTAACAGGTGTGGAAGCCCCGGGTCTTTTTGCTGTCCGCCTGACGCACCGCCTCCCGGAACAGGGCCAAATGCTCCCGGAGGTCCGGCTTTGCCGCCTTTGTCAGCAGCCGCGCCACATAGTCCGCGGTCTGCTCCATGGCGTCCCCATAGGCCCCGGGGGACGCCGCCTCCGCGCCGATGAGGGTGCAGAGATCCACCGGGGGGCCGTCCCAGGGAAGGCTCCTGCCTCCCTGATAGATCTGTTGAAAGGCCCCGCCGTTGCGGTCCAGGCCCATGCAGTAGTCCAGTTCCCGCAGAGCGGCGTAGGCATTGGCCCGGATCCGGCGGCGCAGGGCGTCGTACTCCGGAGACAGGCTGGAAAGGCTCACCTCCGGCAGGAAGAAATAGCCGAATACCGCCAAATCTCCCCCCGTCTCCCCCAGGGCACGGGCGATGTAACAGGCGTCTAAGAAGCAGCCCGCGCCGGTGCCGCCCCCCAGGGAGGTAAAGATGTGTACGTTGACCCGGGGGTTGTCCAGCCCCCGGCGGGCCAGGGCGATCTCCCGGGACAGCCGGGCGGAGAAGTCCGCGGACCGGTCCATAAAGAGGAACCGCCCAATCTGCCGGACCCCTGCCGTGCTGGAGGCCTCCGGGGCTGTGAGACGGTCGTAGTCCAGCCAGGAGAGGTCCTTGCGGCGCTCCAGGGCTTCCCGGCTCCGCAGGGCCTTGGCCAGCTGCCGGTTTTCCAGGGAGAAGAACTCCCCGTCCTCCAAGGGCAGGACGCCGCAGACGCTGTCCCGGCCCGGGTTCTGGACCAGGGGCCCGCTTTTGCTGCGGGTGGCGGCGTCGGCCCCTAAGAAGCGGATGTGGGCATAGGAGGGCCGCTCCGGCCCGTCGGGACGAAGCAGTTCATGGACCCGGGTTTTGACGCACCGCACACAGTGGACCCCCGCGCCGCCTAAGCCGATGAGAAGGGACACGGTGTTGGGAACCTGCTCCAATCGCTGTCCCGGCGGCGTGACCCCGCCTCCGGCGCGAAACAGCAGCCTGGAATATACTGCCATCCTGAACCCTCCTGTCCGGCCCCACAGCCCCCCATGGGGCGGCATTGGCACAAAAATACAGGATGGATTATAGCAGACCTTTTTCCGGATTTCAAGAGCGCCATAGCCGATTCCGCCCGGGGACGGGGAAAAGCGTCTTGACAAATTCCACGAAACGGCTATACTTAATTTTAACACGCCGCCTCCGCCCCCTTGAGGAAACGCTGATTTCATCCGTCTGCGGCGCCTGTCGGCGCTTTTCCGCCAACTCTGCGTTGCAAAATCTTGAAATCCACAAAGGATTCCCGCGATTTTGCGCCTTGATTGACGAAAAATCGCCCGACAACCGCTCCTGCCGGATGAAATCAGCGTTTCCTTGAGTTTGACGCCGGGGCGGAGGCCTTTCAGTACTTGAACCCCAAACGATCAGGAGGAAGCCGAAATGTCACACCCCTACTATGGATTAAACGAACTGCGGGAGATGTTCCTGCGCTACTTTGAGGGAAAGGGCCATCTGCGTCTGCCCAGTTTCTCCCTGATCCCCCAGAATGACGCCTCCCTCCTGCTCATCAACAGCGGCATGGCCCCCATGAAAACCTGGTTCACCCGGGAGGAGGAGCCCCCCCGCAGCCGGGTCACCACCTGCCAGAAGTGCATCCGCACCGGAGACATCGAGAACATCGGCAAAACCGACCGCCACGGCACTTACTTTGAAATGCTGGGGAACTTCTCCTTCGGGGACTACTTCAAAAAAGAGGCGATTCCCTTTTGCTGGGAGTTTTTGACGGAGGTGGTGGGCCTGGAACCGGACCGCCTTTACCCCTCCATCTACCTGGACGACGACGAGGCCTTCGACATCTGGCACAGGGACATCGGCATTGCCCCGGAGCGGATCTTCCGCTTCGGCAAGGAGGACAACTTCTGGGAGCACGGGGCGGGGCCCTGCGGCCCCTGTTCGGAGGTCTACTATGACCGGGGGCCGGAACACGGCTGTGGAAAACCCGGCTGCACCGTGGGCTGTGAGTGCGACCGGTACATCGAGGTGTGGAACAACGTGTTCTCCCAGTTCGTCAACGACGGGGAGGGCCGCTACTCCGAGATGAAGAATAAAAACATCGACACGGGCATGGGCCTGGAACGGCTGGCCTGTGTGGTGCAGAACGTGGGGTCCCTGTTCGATGTGGACACCGTGCGGAATATCACCAGCCGGGTCAGCGAGCTTACCGGGGCCAAATACGGCGACAACCCCAAGTCCGACGTGTCCCTGCGGGTGATTACGGACCACATCCGGGCCTCCTCCATGATGATCTGCGACGGGGTGCTGCCCAGCAACGAGGGCCGGGGGTACGTGCTGCGCCGCCTCCTCCGCCGTGCCGCCCGCCACGGAAAGCTCTTAGGGCTGAACGAACCCTTCCTCTATGAGGTGGTGGAGACGGTGGTGCGGGAGAACGAGTCCGCCTATCCGGACCTCCGGGAGAAACAGGGCTATCTCACCCGGGTCATCCGGACGGAGGAGGAGAACTTCGCCCGGACCATCGATGGGGGAATGCGGATCTATCAGGACCTGCTCTCCGCTCACCAGGCCAAGGGGGAGACGGTGTTTTCCGGAGCCGATGCCTTCAAACTCTATGACACCTACGGCTTCCCCGTGGACCTGACCGCCGAAATGGCCCAGGAGGCCGGCATGAGCGTGGACCGCCAGGGCTTTGACGACATGATGGAGGCCCAGAGGGTCCGGGCCAGGAAGGCCCGGGAGGCTCTGGGCGATCTGGGCTGGGCTGGGATCGAGTTCGGCAGCGATGTGCCCGCCACGGAGTTCGACGGCTACGAGCATGAGCGGGTGGAAGGGAAACTCCTTGCTATCGTGGCGGAGGGGGAATTGCAGCGGGAGATCGCCGCCGGAGCGGAGGCGTCCTTGGTGCTGGACCGCACCGCCCTGTACGCCGAAATGGGGGGCCAGAGCCCGGACCACGGCGTCATTGAGGCCGGCGGCGCCCTGTTCCGGGTCCGGGACGTGCAGAAGAACAAGGGCGGCAAGTTCCTCCACACCGGCGTATTGGAGCGGGGGGCCATGAAAATCGGGGATCCGGTGGTTTCCTCTTACGATAAGGAGCGCCGGACCGCTATCCGCCGTGCCCACACCGCCACCCACCTTCTGGACGCGGCCCTGCGCAAGGTCCTGGGGGATCACGTCCACCAGGCTGGCTCCCTGGTGGAGCCGGACCGTCTGCGCTTTGACTTTACCCACTTTGAACCCGTCACCCCGGACCAGCTTTCCCAGATCAGCGCCCTGGTCAACGGGGCCATTCTGGACGGCCTGCCGGTGGTCACAGAGGTGCTGCCCCTGGAAGAGGCCCGGAAGAAGGGGGCCATTGCGGTGTTCGGCGAAAAGTACGGGGAGACGGTCCGGGTGGTGGAAATGGGGGACTTCTCCATGGAGTTCTGCGGCGGCACCCATCTGGACATGACCGCCAAGGCCGGGATCTTCCGGATCCTCTCCGAGGCGTCCATTGCCTCCGGCGTCCGGCGGATTGACGCCGTGGTGGGCCAGCGGGCCTTGGAACTGGTGCGGCGGCAGGAGGAAATGCTGTTCCAGGCCGCCCATATGCTGAAAGTCTCCCCGGCGGAACTGGGAGAGCGCATTGAGGCCCAGGCCGCGGAGATGAAGGAACTGCGCCGGGATCTGGAAAAGTTCAAGGCGGAGGCTTCTTTGGGAGAGGCCCGGCAGTTCCTGCTCAGCGCCAAAGAACTGGGGGGCCTGCGGGTCCTGACCGCCAACCAGCCCGGTCTGGACGCCGCCGCCCTGCGCCAGCGGGGAGACTTCCTCCGGGAGAAGGAGCCTGCCGTGGTGGCGGTGCTGTCCACGGTGAAGGACGGCAAGATCTCCTTCCTGGCCGTGTGCGGCAAAGACGCGGTGAAGCGGGGCGTGAAGGCCGGGGACCTGGTGAAGCACGTGTGCGCGGTGTGCGGCGGACGGGGCGGCGGGCGTCCTGACAGCGCCATGGGCGGCGGCGGGGAACTGCTGAAACTGGACGACGCCCTGGCCTCCGTGGACGATTTCGTGGCCCAGAAGCTGGGCTGAGGGCAGGCAACTTAAAAAAGGAATGGAGGAACGCCCATGGAAAACTGCCTTTTTTGTAACATCGCCGGAGGAAAGATTCCCAGTGAGAAGGTCTATGAGGATGAGGTGTGCTATGCCTTTCAGGACATCGCCCCCCAGGCCCCGGTCCACTTTCTGGTGATTCCGAAAGCCCATATCCCCTCTGTCTCCGCCGTGACGGCGGAGAACAGCGGCACCGTGGCCCATATCTTTACGGTCATTGCCAAGCTGGCCAAGGAACAGGGATTGGAGAGCTACCGGGTGGTCAGCAACGTGGGGGAACAGGCGGGACAGACCGTGTTCCACCTGCACTTCCATGTCCTGTCCGGCCGGGACATGGCCTGGCCTCCGGGCTGAGGGCCGATGGATGAAGTTTGCACACCGCCCCCGGATCCGGGGGCGGTGTGCTTTCGATTCATTATAGTATCCGATTCCGCTGAATGTGGTTTACAAAACCGTTTCTCTGTGGTATACTCAAGGGCAAGCAGCTTGAAACCACGCGGAGATACGGGAGGACTGCCATGCCGGATTTGGAAGAACTGCGCCAGCGTCTGCGGACGGATCGGCCCGTCCCCTGGGAGCAGATGCCGGATTTCGCCCTGTACATGGACCAGGTGCTGAACTACATGGACCGGCAGGTCCTCCGGTTTGAGGACGCCGACGGCCTCACCGCCGCTATGGTGAACAACTACACGAAAAGCGGCCTGGTGCCCCGGGCGGAGGGCAAGAAGTATGGCCGGGAGCACCTGGCCTATCTGACCGCCATCTGTATTTTGAAGCGGGTCATGTCCACCCGGGACATGGACCTGCTGATCCGGGAGGAATTACAGGGCAGCCGCACGGTGGCGGAGGGCTATACCGCCTTCTGCGCCAGCCTGGACAAGGCCCTGAACATCACCGCCTCCGAGATGGAGCAGCGTCCCCCGGAGGATACCTTAGCGGACGCCGCCATTCACTATGCCCTCATGAGCTACGCCGCCGGAGTGGCCAGCAGCCGGTATGTGGCGCTGCTGCGCAAGGAGCGTTCCGGCCCGGAGAAAAAGGCGGAAAAATCCAACAAAAAGGAGCGGAAGGGATAATGGAGGATTTTTGCCTGATGACCGACAGCAGCTGTGACCTGCCGGAGGACCTGGTCCGGGAGATGGAGCTGTCCGTGCTGCCGCTGTCCGTCCATATGGGAGGGCAGACCTTCCGCAACTGGCCCGATGGGCGGGAGATCTCCTTTGCGTCCTTCTACTCCCGGGTCCGGGCCGGGGAGATGCCCACCAGCTCCGCCGTCAGCGTGGGGGACTTTGAGGAGGAGATGGAGAAGAACCTGGAACTGGGGCTGGATATTTTGTGCATTGCCTTTTCCTCCGGCCTCTCCTCTACCTATCAGTCCGCCGCCATCGCCGCGTCCCATCTGCGGCCCCGGTTCCCGGAGAGGCGGGTTGAGGTGGTGGATTCCCTGTGCGCCTCCGGCGGACAGGGTCTGCTGGTGTGGCTGTGCGATCAGCAGAGACGGGCCGGAAAGTCCTTTCAGGAGATTCTGGCCTACGCGGAACAGACGAAAGGACACATCGCCCACTGGTTCACCGTGGACGATCTGAACCATCTGAAACGGGGCGGACGCATCAACGCCGCCGCCGCTTTCTTCGGCACCATGCTGGCCATTAAGCCCGTGCTTCACGTGGACGACATCGGAAAACTCGTCAACGTGGACAAGGCCCGGGGAAGGAAGGCGTCTTTGCTGGCCCTGGTGGACCGGATGGAGCAGTCCGCCGTGAACCCCCGGGACCAGACCGTGTTCATCACCCACGGGGACTGCCTTTCCGACGCGGAGTTCGTGGCGGAGGAGATCCGGCGGCGCTTCGGCACGTCGGCGTTTCACATCAGCTTTGTGGGCCCCGTCATCGGCACCCACTCCGGACCCGGCACCCTGGCCCTGTTCTTCCTGGCCCGGGAGAGATAGCCCGGAAGGAATCCATTCAAGCGAATTGAGATAAGATAGCAATATCGTATTTTCCATAAGGAGGCGATCCCTTGCGCTGGCTTACGTTGTGGATCGATCTGCGTCCGGAGGCCCTGGACGCCGTCACCGCCATGCTCTCCGCCCTGGGCATCGACAGTCTGCGAATCGAGGACGAGGAGGAGTTCCGGGAGTTTTTGGAACAGAACCGGGAGGCCTGGGACTATGTGGATGAGGGCCTGGAAGCGGAAATGCGGGGACGCTGCCGGGTTACCTTTTACCTGCCGGAAAACGAACAGGGCTTTTCCCAGCTGGCTCAGTCCCGGATTGCCCTCCAATCCCTGCGGGAGGCCCACCCGGAGTTCGGTCCCCTGCTGCTGGAACTGGAGACTGTGGAGGAGGACGACTGGGCCAACAGCTGGAAGCAGTACTATAAGCCCATTCCCGTAGGGGACCGTCTGTTGATTGTGCCCCAGTGGGAGACGGCGGATCCCGGGGACCGGACCCCGGTGGTGCTGGATCCGGGGCTGACCTTTGGCACCGGAGAGCATGAGACAACCCGGCTCTGCTTAGAGATTCTGGATCAATGGGTCCAGGGCGGGGAGCGGATGCTGGATGTGGGCTGCGGAAGCGGGATTTTGTCTATCGCCGCTGTGCGTTTAGGGGCGGCCTCCGCCCTGGCGGTGGACATCGACGAGACCTGCCGCCGTGTGGCCCGGGAGAACGCCGCCTTAAACGGCATCGGCCCGGACCGCTGTACCGTGCTGACCGGGGACCTGCTGTCCGATCCGGACCTGCGGCGGCGCATCGGCGGCGGATATGACCTGGTGTGCGCCAACATCGTGGCGGATGTGATACTGCGCCTTGCGCCGGTGCTGCCGGACCTGTTAGCCCCGGGAGGACGGTGGATCTGTTCCGGCGTCATCGACACCCGGGCCCAGGAGGTCCGGGCGGGACTGCGGAGCGCGGGCCTGGACGTACAAAAAACCCGCACGGACCGGGGCTGGTACGCCTTTGCGGGAACGGTTTCGGAGAGATAGGAGGCGGACATGGACTGCGGCAACTGCGGCGGAGGCTGCGGCAATCAGGACGGCACCCTCTATCTGACCGAGGGGGAGATTGCGCTTTTACGGCGGTTCGGGGAGATCCCCTTCTGGCCCCTGTGCCGCCGGGACGAGCATCCGGTGTGCCCGGGGGAGGAGATGGAACCCGATCTTCTTCTGTCCCTGTCTCAAAAGGGGCTGATCCGTCTGGACGAGGACCTGCCCCTGTCCAACTTCGACTACGGCCCCTGGGCCGCATACCCCCACCAGGGCAGCATGGCCCTCACCGCCATGGGCCAGCGTGCCCTGGACCTGCTGGAAATCCGGGGGGTGGAGGGGGAGAACCCTTGAATTACGTTGACGCCGGTACTCTGTTCTATACTCGTGAACAATAAGATTTGCCATCAGTTACCGTGCCAGTGGCCTAAAATGTGGCAAATCTTAAAGAGCGCGAGTATTATGGCGGATATCATGGACGGCAAACGAGGGGAGGCGTTTCCGTGCTGAAAACGAGGGGCTGGATTGCCCTGCTGTGCGGGCTGTTTCTGGTATTTCTCCTGGCGCTGTGTCTCCGGCGGCCCGCCTCCGGGCCTGTAACGACGGCCCAAATCTATGTGGATGGCGTCCTGGTGCGGTCCGTGGACCTGGACGCGGTGGAGACGGAGGAGCGGTTCACCGTGGAGGGGGGCGGCGGCGTCAACGAGATCTGCGTCCAGCCGGGACAGATCCGCGTGGAAGAGGCGGACTGTCCGGACCAGATCTGCGTCCTTCAGGGGTGGATCTCCTCGCCGGAGGACCTGCCCCTGGTGTGCCTGCCCCACGGACTGCTCATCGAAATCGCCGACACGGAGCCATAATTGGGAGGAACACCCTATGTCTGTCCGCCGTCTGGCCCGGGACGCCCTGCTGACGGCCCTGGCCCTGATACTCTTTACCATAGAGGCCCAGCTTCCCGCCCCGGTGCCGGTTCCCGGGGTGAAGCTGGGCCTTGCCAATCTGGTGACGGTGTGGGCTATGTTCGCCCTGGGTCCCGGGGACGCCGGGCGGATTCTCCTGGGGCGGATCCTCTTAGGGAGCCTGTTTGCCCCGTCCCCCTCCGTGCTGCTGTACAGCGCCGCCGGAGGGGGGGCCTGTTATGTACTGACCCTGGGACTGCGGCGGGTGGTGACGAAAAAGCAGATCTGGGTGTGCGGCGTCTTAGGGGCACTGGCCCATAACATGGGCCAGCTCTCCATGGCGGTACTGGTGACAAACACCCCGGGGCTGTGGGCGTATCTGCCGGTTTTGGGCGTCAGCGCTATGCTCACGGGGCTGTTTACGGGCCTGTGCGCCCAATTCCTCTATGCTCGGACAATAGGATAAGACGGGAATCCGGACAGGACAAAGTCCGGTAATTTCTCAAGGGTACGCTTACTCCCCGTCTCCGGCCACGATCCGCAGCAGGGTTTTCAGAAGGATTTTGATGTCCCCGCCGATGGTCCAGGTGTTGATGTACTCCATATCCAGGGCATAGACCTCCTCGAAGTCCTGGATTTTGTTTCTGCCGCTGACCTGCCAGAGGCCCGTGATGCCGGGACGGATGGACATTCTGGCCCGGTGGTGCCGCTCGTACTGCTCCCACTCGTCCACCAAGGGGGGCCGGGTGCCCACCAGGGACAGCTGGCCCAAAAGCACGTTCCAGAACTGGGGAAACTCGTCGATGGAGTAGCGCCGGATAAACCAGCCGATGCCGTGGCGCTTGCCGTCGGGACCGCTGCCGATGATCCGGGGGTCATTCTCCATTTTGAACATAAAGCCCTTCATGGTGTTGTGGGCCATAAGGGCGGCTTTGCGCTCCTCCGCGTTCTGGTACATACTGCGGAACTTGTACAGCCGGAACACCCGGCCGTTTTTCCCGATGCGGGGCTGGGAGAAGAAAATAGGGCCGGGATCGCTGAAATAGATCAGGGGACCCACGCAGATGGTCAAAATGCCAGTGATGAACAGTCCCACCATGGCCCCGAGAATATCCATGGCCCGCTTCATGGCGAACTGCTCCGTAGAGGCGATGCGGTGGGACTCCGTGATCACCGTGCTGCCGGCAAATTTCTCCACGGTGTGCATACAGGACCGGTCCGCCAGGGAGTCGATGCGGATATGGGTGGTGATGCCCATTTCCATGCAGTAATCCAGCACATCTGTGGGGATTTCCGCCTCTTTGGGCAGGTCGATGAACACCTCGTCCACCCATTTGCCCTGCATATAGCTGGGCAGGTCCTCCAAGGTGGAGACTACGGGGATGCCGGAGATCTTCTGCATAGGGGCTTTTTTTCGGTCCGTCAGCACAAAGCCTATGACCTGGTACTCCCCATAGCTGTTTTTCAACAGCCGGGAGATGGACTCCACCGCCTTGGCGCTGCTGGTGACCACCAGCAGGTGGTTTTTCTGATATCCGTCTGTTTTCCACCGCCGGATTAAGATGTGCTTCCACAGCACCCGGAAGAGATACAGGAAGTAGATTTCCAGAAAGAACCAGAGAAACAGGACCGTTCTGGAAAAGACGGCACCCCGCTGGACAAAAAACAGGTACAGCACCAGGGCCAGAGCGTCGAACACCGCCAGTTTGACCACGGAGAGGAATTCCTTTCCATACTCTCGCCGGAGGATGTGTTTGTGGGTGTCCAGGAACAGCATCCCCACGAAATTCAAAAACGGGAGGAGGATCAGAACCGTCCGGTAGATCTCAGAGCGGAGCAGATCCCAGCTTCTGTGCCAGATGGCATAGGACAGGACAAAGCTCAAAATTCCCACAAAGGTATCCAGAAGCATGAAGTCGATATGTTTGACCCAGCCCTGGGGATGTTTTTTGTACATGGAGATTCCCCCCGTATTCTCTCTGACGCGTCTGTCTTTATGAAAGATCACCAAAAACGCCACGGGGCCTACGCGCTGTGGCGTATCATTGAATTCTCTATGCCTTTATAATATCACTTTCCACAAAAAAAGCAAGAGGGAGATACAGGGAATTTACATTCCCGGCAAAATCTGATGAATGGAGAATGCCGGAAAAACAGGCGGAAATCATTGCGAGTTTCCCACGAAACCCCTCAATTTTCCCAAAATTTTGTGTCGAAAAACGCTGATATCCGGATTTGCTGTCTTGGACGGGATAGTTACAAAAAAGTGCCCTATGGTGGAAAGCGGCTTTCCTGTGTTACAAAATGTTACATCGTGTTTTGTGCGGAGAAGGGGAAGATGGAAGATGAATTTGGCCCGTTTTTTTGTAGACGATGGGAGATGCGTGGGCTGCGGGAAGTGCGTGCGGGTGTGTCCCGGCGCTTTGCCCCACATCAGGCAAAACGTCCCGCCCTTTCGGGCGGGGCATGGTTCTATACAGGGTTTCTTCTTATCCGGCGGCGGCAATGATCTTGCCGAAGTCCTCCGCCTTCAGGGACGCGCCGCCGATGAGGCCGCCGTCGATATCCGGCTGGGCCAGCAGTTCCGCGGCGTTCTTGGCGTTCATGGATCCGCCATAGAGGATGGAGACGCTGTCGGCCACGGCGGCGTCGAAGCACTCCTTGACGGTCTCCCGGACCATCTGGCAGACCTCCTGGGCCTGGGCGGAGGTGGCGGTCTTTCCGGTGCCGATGGCCCAGATGGGCTCATAGGCGATGACCACCTTGGGCATATCGGCGGCGCTGACGTTCCGCAGGGCCACTTTGATCTGGGTACGGATATGCTCGGAGGTCACGTTCTGCTCCCGCTGTTCCAGGCTCTCGCCTACGCACAGGATGGGCAGAATCCCCGCCGCCAGAGCCGCGCCGATCTTCTTGGACACGGTCTCATCCGTCTCGGCGAAGTACTCCCGGCGCTCACTGTGGCCGATGATCACATAGGCCACGCCCAGCTCGTTGAGCATCCCGGTGCTGATCTCCCCGGTGAAAGCGCCGCTGGCCTCAAAGTGGACGTTCTGGGCACCCACTTTGACCTTGCTCCCCGCCGCCACCCGGCAGGCCGTGGGCAGGTCCACATAGGGCGTGCAGACGACCACTTCACAGGCAGCGCCCGCGGCCTTGGGCAGAACCTCACCCAGCAGGGCCTCCGCCTCCTTGGGGGTCTTGTTCATCTTCCAGTTTCCGGCGATGATGGTTTTGCGGCTCATGTGCGTTCCTCCTTGTGTTGTTCCAATCTGGTTGGTATGCTCTGGTGTATCCAGCTTATTACAAATATGCCGCCGTGTCAATCCTTTTTCTGTGAAAAACGCACATCTTTTCCGGTTTCTTCCGTCCCGCTGCCCCGGATCCGGCGGAGAATCGCCTCCATGAGGCCAATCCGCCGGAAGGGGGTCATAAGATAGAGCCCGTCAGTCCAGGGGGCCAGCTCCGCGGCCATGGTACAGGAGATCTCCTCCGCCAAGATTTGGCCCTGTTCCCGGTCCGCGCCTATGTACCGGGCCAGGATCTCGTCCCCCACCCGGATGCCCTGGACGTTGTCATTGAGAAACCGGGCGTTGCGCTCACTGACCACCGGGAAGATCCCCCCAAAGATCTCCCCCCGCAGGGTATCCCGGGCCTGTTTCAGGTTTTCCAGCGCCTCCCGGGACAGCACCGGCTGGGTAAAGAACCCATCGGCCCCGGCGGCCTCTTTTTCTTTCGCCCGTTCCAGCTGACGGGAGAAGTTCCGGGAATTGACGTTCAGGGCGGCATAGATCCGGAAGGGCTGGGAGAACACGGTATCATTCCACTGGCGCACGGTCCGGATCAGTGCCGGGGAGTTGTACTGAAACACTCCCTTGGCGCCCTCCGGGTCCTCCCGGGGCACCGGATCCCCCGTCACCAGCAATACCCGATGGACGCCCTCCATGGCAAGGCCCAAGAGCAGTCCCCGCAGGGCGATGCCGTTGCGGTCCCGGCAGGTGAGATGGGGCAGGGGCTCGATGCCCCGCTCCCGCTTCAGCTTGCACGAGAGCAGGGCGCTGTCCATGCGGGGCCGTCCCATGGGGCTGTCCGCAATGGTGATGAGGTCTGCCCCGGCACGGCGCAGCCGTTCCGCCCCCTCCAAAAATCCGGAAGCCTCCGCCTCCGCCGGAGGATCCAGTTCCACCGCAATTCGTCTCATGATCCCAGCACCTCCCGGGCAATCTCCGCCGACGCCTTGGCGTCCTTGGCGTAATAATCCGCTCCCATGGCCTTGGCGTACTCCGGCGTCACCACCGCCCCGCCTACAAACACCGCCGGGGGCTTGGGCAGGGCCCGCAGCTGCCGGACCGTCTCCTCCATGGCGGGCAGGGTGGTGGTCATGAGGGCGGAGAGGCCCACCAGCCGCACGTCCCGGTCCCGCACCGCCTGGACGATGGTCTCCGGCGGCACGTCCCGGCCCAGGTCCAGGACCTCATAGCCGTAGTTTTCCAGCACGGTTTTCACGATGTTCTTCCCGATGTCGTGAATGTCCCCCTGGACCGTGGCCACAATCAGGGTCCCCTTCTTTACCGGCGCGCCGCCTTTTGCCGCCAGCGCCGCCCGTACCGCCTCAAACACCGCCTGAGCCGCCTGGGCCGCGCTCAAAAGCTGGGGCAGGAACACCACCCCCCTGGCGTAGCCCTCCCCCACCCGGTCTAAGGCGGGAATCAGCCGCTTCTCCACAATTTCCAGTCCCGGTTCCGTCTCCAAGGCCTTCTCCGCCAGTTTCCCGGCCTCGGACCGCAGTCCCCGGACAATGGCGTCCTCTAAAGTCAATTCTGCCTTGGTCCCGGCGGCGGGGGCGCTTTTTGTGTCGGGCATTGTCCCGGCGAACCGCTCCACATAGGCCCTGCACTCCCGGTCCTCCCCGGACAGGGCCCGGAAGGCCCACACCGCGTCCATCATATCCGGCAGGCAGGGGTTCAAAATGGGCAGGTCCAGTCCCGCCTCCATGGCCCGGACCAGAAACGTCCGGTTCACCAGGGACCGGTTGGGCAGGCCGAAGGAGATGTTGGACACCCCCAGCACCGTCCGCAGTCCCAGGGTGTGGCGGACATACCGGATGGCCTTCAACGTCTCCTCCGCCTGTTCCTGCTGGGCGGACACCGTCAGGGCCAGGCAGTCGATCCAGAGGTCCTCTTTCGGGACGCCTTTCTCCTCCGCCGCCGCCGCGATCCGCTCCGCAATGGCAACGCGCTGCTCCGCCGTCTTGGGGATGCCCCCTTTATCCAAGGTCAGCCCCACCACGCTGGCCCCGTATTTCTTCACGATGGGCAGAATCCGTCCCAGCACCGCCGGGTCCCCGTTGACGGAGTTCACCGCCGCTTTGCCGTTGTACACCCGCAGTCCCGCCTCCAAGGCGTCGGGGTTGGAGGAATCCAGCTGTAAGGGGATGGACACGGCGCTTTGCAGTTTCTTCACCACCCGGGGCAGCATGGACACCTCGTCCACTCCCGGGAAGCCCACGTTCACGTCCAGCAGATCCGCCCCGGCGTCCTCCTGCTCCACGGCGATGTCCAAAAGATAGTCCAAATCCTGTTCCAGCAGGGCCTGCTGGAACCGTTTTTTGCCCGTGGGGTTGATCCGCTCCCCAATCACCCGGACGCCCTCCACCCGGCAGGGTACGGAGGGGGTACACACGAAGCCCCCTCCGGCGTAGGTCCGCGCTCCCGGGACTTTTCCCTCCAGCATCCCCCGCAGTTTCCGGATGTACGCCGGGGAAGTGCCGCAGCAGCCGCCGAAAATCGTGACGCCCTGGGCGATACAGGGCTCCAGAGCAGCCACGAAGGCGTCCGGGTCCATGTCATAGTGCCCGTCCACAGGATCCGGCAGGCCCGCGTTGGGTTTGGCGATCACCGGAAGGCGGGTCTCTCTCGCCAACTCTCCCAGAAGGGGGGCCAGCTGGTCCGGCCCCAGGGAACAGTTCAGTCCCACGGCGTCGGCCCCCAGGCCCTCTAAGGTCCGGGCCATGGACGCCACGGTGCAGCCTGTAAAGGTCCGGCCCGTGCCGTCAAAGGACATGGTCACAAACACCGGCAGGTCCGTGGACTCCTTCACCGCCAGCAGGGCGGCTTTCGCCTCATAGAGATCCGTCATGGTCTCGATGACCGCCAGATCCGCCCCGGCCTCCGCCCCGGCCTCTGCCGCTTCCCGGAACAGGTCCACGGCGTCCTCAAAGGACAGCGTCCCCATGGGTTCCAGCAGTTCCCCCAGGGGGCCTATGTCCAGGGCCACCCGGACGCCGTCCCCCACGGCACGGCGGGCCAGGGATACGGCGGCGGAGACGATCTCCCGGACGCCGTGTCCGGTCCGACGGAGCTTTTTGGCGTTGGCCCCGAAGGTGTTGGTATACACCACCTGGCTCCCCGCCTCCGCGTACTCCCGGTGGATGTCCATCAGCCAGTCCGGATGGGTCAGGTTCAGCAGTTCCGGGGCCTCTCCCGCCCCCAGGCCCCGCTGTTGGAGCACCGTGCCCATGGCCCCGTCCAACAGGAGAAATTCTCCCGGCCTCCACAGTTCCTTCTTTTTACTGCCCACAGCGTCCTCCCCCTCTCCGGACAGCACAGGTGTCCCGCATGGCGCAGCAGCCGCAGCCCCGGATCCGGGCCTTCTGGGGCCGGTCCGACAGGCCAATCACCGCCGTCACCGTCTTGGACGGGTTCAAAAGAAACGACTCCATCGCCTGGACCCCTAAGCGCCGTCCCCCGTCCAGGGCGGCGCAGACCTCCGGCTGTAAGGACAGGGGCAGGTCCCCGTAGCCGGGGCTGAAGCGGTCCGTCAGGAACCGACCGGGGAACCGGGACCGGATCTCCTGTTCCGCCGCGTCACAGCCCTGTTCCACCAACGCGCTGCCGCAGGCGTCCAGGACCACTGCCCGGGCCATATCCCGGGCCTCCCAGGACCGGAGCAGGGCGTCGAACCGGGCCCCCAAACTGCACAGCAGCAGCACGGCGGCGTCACAGGTTTCCAGCATCTTTCCGGCGGTGTCTCCCGACAAGACCAGATCTCCCAGAGCGTACCTGTCTCCCGTGGTGGACAGGGGAAAGGCTTTCCAGGTCCACCGGGGCGGGGCGGCGGTTTCCAGCATGGCCAGCAGTTCCTCCGCCACAGGGCGCAGTCCCCGGTCCCCGGCGGCCCCTAAGTACCGCAGGGCCTCTCCCGCCACGTCCATGTCCATCCCTCCCCGGCGCGTTTCCGCGTTTGGAGGGATTATAACACATAGTAACACTCTTGGGAAGTATGAATTTCGCGGTGCAGCTCTGACGAGAGAAGAAAATCAGACAGAACTACAGGAGGAGGGGCGGTCGTAGTTTCCAAAATAAGGAAACTACGTGCAGTCAGTCCTCTGCGT
>CAJOHW010000011.1 GCA_905234565.1 uncultured Oscillibacter sp.
TATTCTGGTATTCAAAATGCCCATAGGGGCATTTTGCGCTTTTTGGGCATCCTTCTTGCGTGTCCGCTATTTTGCCTACTTTTTGGGACACGCCCATTTGAATGCCTTAAAAATAACACTCTCAAATCTGCAAGGTGCCCCAGCGAATCAGGCAGATTGGTAAAGATGTTAAAACGCCCCTCACCAAAACAATTTTCTGCCCGGATCCATTTCAAATCCTTCAGTTCTCCCAATTTCTCCGGGAGAACTTTCAGTCCGCAATTTGCCAAATCCAGTGCATCCCAGTGGAACCGCTTTGCGTCCCGAAGAAGTTTTCGCAGTTCCTCTGGACTAAGACTAAAATCTTCATGATTATAGGGATAGAACCACTCATACGGAAGATAGCTTTCAAAAAACGATTTCTGGTCAACTGCTCTATATCTCTCTCGTTTTCTGGATCAAAATGATGCCAACTCTGCTTTCGCCGCCACAGCTTGCTCACATTCCCCGCCCCCTCGACGTTTTTCTCTATCTTACCATGTTTTCCTCGTCAGCGCAACCGTAACGCGCCCCATACGCAAGGGCTGCCCCGCCTGACGGCGGAGCAGCCCAGCTTTTTTCCTGCTTACAGCACGTGTACATCGTCCTTGGAGAAGTCCACCCAGGCGTCGTCCCCTACCTGATAGATCTTCTTCATCCTGGGGTTAAAGTCCGTGATCTTCACCAGGGTACCGCCCACCATGACGTGGTAGTTTTGATAGGCCCCCATGAAGCAGGACAGCACCACCTTGCAGGGAAGCTGGCCCGCGTCCCCCAGGACGGCGGACTCAGGCCGCAGAACCAGGGTGCAGTCCCCGGTGCCGGAGGCGTTGACCGCCACGCTGCGGCCCTCTACCACGGCCTTGCCGGGGCTTTCCAGCTTTCCTTTCAGAAAGTTGGCCTCTCCGATAAAGTCCGCCACAAACTCACTGCCGGGACGGTAGTAGATCTCCCGGGGGGTGCCCATCTGGGCCACCACGCCCTTTTCCATGAGGATGATCTGGTCCGACAGGGCCATGGCCTCGCTCTGGTCGTGGGTGACATACACGGCGGTGATGCCCGCCTCCTGCTGGATGCGGCGGATCTCCGTGCGCATGGTGACCCGGAGTTTCGCGTCCAGGTTGGACAGGGGCTCGTCAAAGAGCAGCACCCCCGGTTCCAGCACCAGGGCCCGGGCCAGGGCCACCCGCTGCTGCTGTCCGCCGGAGAGCTGGTTCGTCATGCGGTCCTCCATGCCCTCCAAACCCACCAGGGCCAGGATTTCCAGCACCTTTTTCCGGATGGTGTCCTTGTCCAGCTTCCGCAGTTTCAATCCATAGGCCACGTTGTCAAAGATGTTGTAGTGGGGAAGCAATGCGTAGCTCTGGAACACCATGGCGGTGTCCCGCTTGTTGGGGGTCAGGGCGTTGATGGCCTCCCCTCCCAAATAGATCTCCCCCTCGTCCGGGCTTTCAAACCCGGCGATCATCCGGAGTGTGGTGGTTTTCCCGCACCCGGAGGGCCCCAGCAGCGTCACAAAGGCCCCCGGCGCAATGTCCAAGGACACGTCCCGGACCGCGTAAAAGTTCTTCTTCGTCTTGGGGTCCTGATAGATCTTGGAGATGTGATCCAGCCGGACGCCCTTCTTCTCCTTTGCCATGTCAGCCGTCCTCCTTTATTCTGTCCGCCTGCTGGTGCCAAAAAACCGCATCGCCACATTCATCAGCAGGACCGATCCATAGGTGATCAGGATCAGGATGGTGGCAAAGGCACAGGCAATGTTGTAGGAACCCTTCTCCGCGAACTCGTTGATCTGCACCGTGATGAGCAGAAACTGGGGCGTCACCAGCAGAATGATGGCGGAGATGGCGGTGATGGACCGGACAAAGGCCGTCACCAGCCCGCTGAGGAAGGAATCTTTGATAAGGGGCAGGGTTACGGTCATAAACACATGGAAACTATCCGCCCCCATGTCGTAGGCGGATTCCTCAATGGACTTGTCGATTTGGCGCAGGGCGGAGATACCGCTGCGGGTGCCGGTGGGCAGGGAGCGCACCACAAAGACCACAATCAAAATCGCCGCGCTGCCGTACAAACTCCCCAGCAGTCCCTTGGGAAACAGGTTGTGGAGCGCGCCGCCGGAGGCAAAGACCGGCCAGCTGGCACTGTGGAACAAGCCGCCGGAGTAGCCCCGGATGTAGCCTACGCCCAGCACCGTCCCGGGCACCGCCATAGCCAGCATGGACACCGCCTCAATAAACCCCTTGGCCTTGAACTTCCGCTTGACCACCAGATACGAGATCACCATGGACAGCAGGGCCGTAATGGGGGCGGCAATCAAAGACAGCAGGAAGGAGTCCCGGAAGGCCTGGAGGCCCTTGTAGCGGGTGAACACCTGGGCGAACCACTTGAAGGTCAGGGGCGTAAACTGATAGCCCCAGGCGGGGAACATGGCCCCGATGGGGACGCAGATGTACATGACGATAACGAACAGGGCCGCGGCGGAACAGAGAATCGTCAAAGGCACCGTGACGCTCCGGTCCTCAATGAGGGCACGGCTACGGGAGGCCTTTCCCGTGAGAGTGGCGGCGGTTTTGGATTCCAGATAGTATTTCTGTACCGTGAACATCACCAGGGTGATGCACAGCAGCACCACCGCCATGGCCGCCGCTCCCTGCTTGTCATAGGCCCCGGTGATTTGCAGGTAAATGGTGGTGGCCAAGGTGTCGTAGGAGCCGCCGATGATCATGGGGTTGGCAAAGTCCGCGATGGACTCAATGAAGGTCACCAGAAAGGCGTTGCCAAGGCCCGGCAGCAGCAGCGGAAACGTCACGCTGGCAAACACCTTCCACCGGGAGGCCCCCATGTCCCGGGCGGCTTCCTCCAAGGACGGGTCGATGTTTTTCAGCAAACCTTTCAGCATCATGTAGCACACCGGGAAGAAGGTCAGGGTCTGCACCACCACGATCCCCCAGAAGCCGTAGACGCTGTTGTCATAGATGCCCAGCAGAAAGCGGGTGACAAGCCCGGATTTTCCAAAGAGCATGATCATAGAGAGGGACAGCACAAAGGGCGGGGACACCACCGGCAGCAGGGACACCAGCTGGAACAGTCCCCCCGCCAGCCGTCCCACCCGGACATATACCTCCACATAGGCAAAGAGCAGTCCCGCAAAGGTGGACAGGATCCCTACCAGAAAGCCCACTTTCAAGGTGTTGGTAATGGCGGTACGGAAGGTGGGCATAGCCAGAATCCGGCGGAAGATGTCCACCGTCAGTCCGGACTCGCCGTAAAAGCTGTCCACCAGCAGAATCGCCAGGGGATAGAGAATGAACAGGGTCAAAAACGCGATCAGCACCGCGATGGTCCCCACCATAATGGGGTCGGCCATCAGTTTTCTGCGGTCCAGCTCCGCGCTCTGGCTTCGGGCCACAGGACGCACCCCTTTCTCAGTCTTTCACATTCAGTCTTTCGCAATCATTTTGCTTGCCATTCAATACCAGCGGACTCGCTCTTTCAGATCTGCCGCACCTTAGGCCGATGACACGGCAACGAATGGCAAATCTTATCGTTCACGAGTATATACTCGCTCTTTCAGATCTGCCGCACCTTAGGCCAATGACACGGCAACGAATGGCAAATCTTATCGTTCACGAGTATATATTCGCTCTTTCAGATCTGCCACACCTAAAATATCACGTCGTCTCGAACCGGCTGTCGCCGCCGCCCAGAGCCGTCATAACCTCCTGAACATAGGTCTCAATGTTGTTCTTGGCGTCCTCAAAGTCGTAGTCCATGACGTTCTCCGGATCCAGGCCGAATTCCGCCGCCTGGGCGGGCTGCTGGGCGTTGTCAATCACCAGGAACTGATAGGAGCCGTTCTTCGCCGCCAGCTCCACGCACTCCGGGGACAGGGCGTACTCCACCCACAGCTTCGCCGCGTTGGGATGGGCCGCGCCCTTGAAGATGGCGGTGGCCCCCACCTCAAAGGAGGTGCCGGAGGAGGGGATGATCAGGGAGATGTTCTGATAGCCGTTGTCCACAATCTGGGTGATGCCGTCGTGGAGGAAGCCGATGCCCACCACGCACTCTCCCGTGCCCACGTTCTTGGAGGGGCCGGAACCGGACTTCGTGTAGACCTCGATGTTCTTGTCCAGATCCACCAGGTACTGAATGCCCGCGTCATGGCCGTACTTCTGGATCATGGTGTTGATCACCAGCTTGGCGGTGCCGGCGGTGTTGTAGTTGGACAGCCAAATCAGCCCCTGATACTGGGATTCCAGCAGGTTCTGCCAGTCGGCGGGGGCGGGGATGTCCATGCGCTCCAGTTCGTCCTGGTTCACCATAAAGCCCAGAATGCCCTTGTAGATGCCGTACCAATAGCCGTCCGCATCCTTGTACTGGTCCCCCAGCAGATGCACGGCGTTCTCTGCCTCATAGGCCTCTAACAATCCCTTCCCCGCCAGGACGTTGTAGGGATCCGTGGTGCCGCCGAACCACACGTCGGCGGAGGGGTTGCCGTTTTCCTCTTCGATCTTGGCCTGGACCTCTCCGGTGGACAGGCGCTGGAAGGTGGTTTTGATGCCGTAGAGTTCCTCAAAGTGGGCACAGGCGGCGGCCAAATAGTCCTCCTCACAGGAGCCGTACACCACCAGGCTGCCCTCCGCCTGGGCAGCGGCTGCTAAGGCGTTTTCCTCCCCAGAGGGAGTCTCTCCGCCGGACTGGGTTGCCTGTCCCCCGCCGCCGCAGCCGGACAGCAGGGCCATTACCAGGCACAGAAGAATTGCAAGCTTCTTTTTCATGTTCCTTCCTCCCGATCTTCCAAGTTTTTTCCGCGTTCTTTTCCGCGTTTCCACCGTCCGTGTTTCCGCAAAAAGAAACCGCGTCCTCCGGAAAGAGGATACGTCTATTGTACCCTCTTTCCAAAGGACTGTCAAGGAAACCTGATAATTAAGCCGCTTGAGCGGCTGGCGCAAGATCGGCCACACCCGCCCGCGCACGGGGCGGGTGTGGCCGTCCAACCACTCAGGTAAAAATTAAGCCTCCGGCGTTTCCCCCTCCGGAAGGGCTTCCGGGGATTCCTCCTCCAGTGGTTCCTCCGGGATCTCCGGCTCCGGCAGGGGCAGTTCCTCCGTGCGGATCACCCGGGTGACGCCGTCTGTCACTTCCAGTTCCTCCCGCCGCACGGGCCACAGCACGCCGTCGATGACCTCCCGGGTCTCCCGAATCGTGCGGCCCTCGTCATCGTAGTCCGTAAACTGCTGCCAGATCAACGTCTCCACCCCGTCGGGGAACTGGTAGTATTCCCGCAGGGGAAAGTCCTCTGTCCCCAGATCCCAGTCCTCCACATACCGCTCCGTCAGGGCAAGCGCCCCCTCGGGGCCGTACTGCCAGCGGTCCGCGTAGTTGACGCCGTCAATCACATAGGCGGCGATGATCTCCCGGCTCTGGGGCCGCAGCTGGGCCCCCCGCAGTGTGTACGCATAGAGATACTGGCCGATGCCGCTGTTCCACAGCCAGTAGAGATGGGGGGCTGTGTCCGGCGTGACCGCTCCGCAGAGATCCAGATCCTCCGATCCGTCAAAGTTCATATCCTTTACGGACATGGCCTCCTCTACGGAGGGGGCATGGGTGTAGCTGTCCTCCAAAGCGCCGCTCTCGGCACAGGAGATGGTCTGCAAGAGCTGCCCGTCCTCATACACCCGGACCTCCCGGATGCCGCAGCGGCCCTCCTCCGTCTGTCCGATGGCGTCCAGCCGCAGAACCCTGCCTCCGTCCACGGTGGCGTTCACGGAAGAGAGCACATAGTCCCCCGCCGGCTCCTGTTCCGTGCCCGCCGCGTCCCCGCTCTCTTCCTCCTGGATTGGATCCGTTTCTTCCGGCTCCGGAGCCGTCTCCGTCCTGCCGCAGCCCAGTACCATCAGGGCCAGCAGTACGGCCCAGAGCAAAAGCGTTTTTTTCTTCTCCGCCATTGGCACTTCCTCCCTTATGTGCATGGATACTCTTATTATGGCATACTCCGGCGGGAAATGCAAGACGGCGGTAAAACGGACAAAGAACTCTCTCTATCCCAGGGCCACGTCCAGCACCATCATCACCAGAAATCCCCCCAGATACCCGCAGGTTCCAGCGCTGCTGTGGGCCTGGGGGATCAGTTCCTCCACCACCACATACAGCATGGCCCCGGCGGCAAAGCTCAAAAGCCAGGGCATCAGGGCTCCCGCCCAGGCCGCCGCCCCTACCACCAGAAGCCCGAACAGCGGCTCCACCGCCCCGGAGAGGGTGCCTTTCCAGAAGGCCCGGAGCCGTCCCTCCCGGCGCAGAGGCAGGGACACCGCCGCCCCTTCCGGGAAGTTCTGAATGCCAATCCCCACGGCCAGGGCCGCCGCCCCTGCCCCGCCTCCCTCCCGGGCGGCCAGGGCACAGGCCAAACCCACTGCCATACCCTCCGGGATGTTGTGTAGAGTAATGGCGGAGATCAGGAGGGCAGTCTGCCGCCAGGAGGGATCCTGGTTTTCCCGCTGGATGCAGGGCAGCAGGGCGTCCAGGGAAGCCAGAAACGCCGTGCCCGCCAGAATCCCCGCCGCCGCCGGAACCCAACTGCCGGACTGCTCAATGGCGGGAAGCAGCAAACTCCACACGGAAGCCGCCGTCATAACCCCGGCGGCAAACCCCAGCATGGCCTTTTGAAATCGGGGCTTCGGCTCCCCCGCCAGGAAAAACACCATGGCCGCCCCCAGCGCCGTCATGGCAAAGGTAAACCCGGTGCCCATACCTGCCCATATGAGGGCCTTCATTCCTCATCGCCTTCCCTTCCGGGCGCGGACTGCGCCTGTTCCCAGTATAGGCGGCTTCCAGCGGAAGGTGACGATGGGGATTTACAGCAAAAACCGCCGCGCCTGGGTTTCCAGGCGCGGCGGCAGGATTCAAACTGGAATGGTTTTGCAGTGGGCAGACCGGAGGGCTTACCGCCTTCTCCGGCCTCCCCCCCGCTTTCCATCGATGCTGCGGTTCAGATCCGCCATCTTCCCCTCAGAGGAAGAGAGAAACCGCTTGAGCTTGTCCTCAAACGCCTGATCGGCGGAGGGGGGCAGGGTGGACTGGGTGCGGGCATAGGTCCGGGCAGGCGGGGCGGAACGGGGCTTCTCCGATCTCTCGGCCCGGTCCGTCCGATCCGGGCCGGAACTGGCAGACGAAGTGGGCCGGGGCGCGGCCTTCTTGATGGAGAGGTTGATCTTGCCGTTGTCCGTAGACAGCACGATGACCTTGACGGTTTGCCCCTCCTGAAGATAGTCGTGTACGTCATTGACATAGGTGTTGGCGATCTCCGAGATATGTACCAACCCGGATCGGTGGTTTTCCAACGATACGAACGCCCCGAAATTGGTGATCGAAGTCACCTTGCCTTCCAGAATTGCCCCAACCTGTGGATCCATCCCCTGTTTCTCCTTCCGAATCCTTTCGATTATCATGCAGTGCCGTGGGAAACCTGCTCACACATAAGTCCGACGCGCAAGCTGTCCTCCCGGGGGGAAACTCCCATTCCTCCCGGGCTTCAGCCGCCGACGCTGTAAAATACGTACTCTCCCGGCAGAACCATGCCCAGTTCCTCCCGGGCGATCTCTTCCAGTTTCTCCTGGGTGGCACCCTCTTCAATGTCCTCTGTGAGGGACGCGTTTTTCTCTTCCAGCTGCTGGACCTGGGTCTGATAGCTGTCCCGCTCGGCCCTGGCGGATTCCACCTGGGCGCGAAGGCCCCGTACCTGGACCCCTAAGGCCGCCAGCAGAGCCAACACCACCACGGCGCTGAGAATTCCGCCGGACCGGCTCCGTTTTTCCTTTGTCTTCAATCCATCCGCCTCCCCGATTGGCAGTTCTATGGTATCTTCTGCCTATTGTATAACACTTTTTCCCAAAATAAAAGAGATTTTTTCCTGTCCGCACAATTTTTTTTGCCAGCAGTCCCAGTTTTTTCAGGGGCAGGGCCGCCGTCTGGACAAAGGCCGCCGCGGTTTCCGCCCAGAAGTCCCATACCGGACGCAAGAGCCGGGAGACGCCGCAGAAGAACAGTACCCCGCCGCCTGCCGCCCCCAGCAGCACAAAGCCCCGCATCTCTCCGTCCGCAATCCGCAGCAGAAAGGCCAAACCAGCCAGGGCCAGGGAGACGCCGTAGAGGAAATCCAGCGCCGGGGACAGCCGGGGCAGCAGCCGCCGGAAGGGACGCACCAGATCGTAGAGAATCCCGGCGCACAGGCCAAAGAGGATGGATTGGAGAAACAGGACCAGCTGCCGGGTGATGACCACGCCCATAGTCAGCCGAAAATGCGGCTCAGGAATCCGCCCCGGTCCCGCCCGCTGTCGTCATAGGCGATGGAGTCGATCTGTCCGTCCACGTGGAGTTCCCCGCCGTCCAAGGACAGTTTGCCAATGTGCAGTTCCGTGCCGCTGACCACCAGGGTGCCCACGGTGGTGGACATGACAATGGCTCCCTCATCGAAGCGCTCCACGTCCTCCACGCCGGATACGGTCAGTTTCTCCCGCCCCACCAGTTCCAGCCGATGGGCGGCGGTGTTTGCCAGTTCATTCATCTCCGTCTCCCCCTTCCCGCCGATCTTATGCGGGAGGGGAACAGAATAGACGCCAAATAAAGCCGGAGAGAATCCGCGTTCGCTTACGTTCTGCGCACTTCCACTTCCCGGTACAGGGCGGCGGCGTCCCCGGGGCGGACGTTCTCCGGCACCTGGGCCACTTCCACCGTCAGGGTCCGGAGACCTGAGCGCAGAGTGATCCGGTCCCCCTCCTTGACAGCGTAGGACGCCCGGACGGGCTTTCCGTTGACCTCTACCAGGCCCTGGTCACAGGCCTCGTTGGCCACGGTCCGGCGTTTCACCAGACGGGAGACTTTCAGGAACTTGTCCAGCCGCATAGGTCCTCAGCCCAGGCGGGACACGGCGTCTTTGAGGATCTTCCCCGGCTTGAACAGGGGCACCACAGAGGCGGGAATCTCCATCTCCTCCTTGGTCCGGGGGTTGCGTCCCATGCGGGCGCTGCGCTTTTTCACCTCAAAGGATCCAAATCCCACCAGCTGGACCTTGTCCCCTTCCTGGAGGGCGGCGGTAATGGCATCCACCATGGCGGTGACAGCGGCCTCCGCGTCTTTCTTGGTCAGTTCCGCCGATTCGGCCACCGCGTTCACCAGTTCGTTTTTGTTCATCGGTCGTTCCTCCTGTATGTTCTGAACTCAGAGCGTATCCTGTGTGTCTGTGTGTTTTTCCGCCGCTTTCGCCGCTTTCCAGAGGGACACCAGCTCCGCCTCCGTGTAGGCGCTCAGGGGCTTGTCCGCCCCGGCTTCCACGGCCCGGAAGCGCCGGTCGAACTTGTCGCAGGAGCGGTGCAAGGCGTCCTCCGGGTCCACGCCGTTCATCTGGGCGATCTTCGCCGCCATAAACAGCACGTCCCCCAGTTCCTCCTGGACCCCGTGGGGGGTGTCCAGAGGCCCTCCGGCCTCCAGAGCCTCCCGCAGTTCCCGGACTTCCTCTTCCAGCTTGTCCAGGGCGTGGAGGGGGCTCTCCCAGTCAAACCCCGCCTTGGCGGTCTTTTTCTGGATCTTCTCCGCCCGCCACAGGGCGGGCAGGGTGTGGGGCACGGCCTCCACCGCGTCGGCTGTGGCGGCGTGGCCCTTTTCCTGGCGTTTCCGCGCCTCCCAGTTGGCCAGGGCCTCCTCCCCGCTGGACGCCTGGGCGTCCCCAAACACGTGGGGGTGGCGGAACAGGAGCTTCCGGGTGACGCCGTCCACCACGTCTCCCATGGTGAACCGGCCCCGCTCCGCCTCAATCTGGGCGTGAAACGCCGTTTGCAGCAGCACATCCCCCAGTTCCTCGCACAGATCCCCGGCGTCGTCCCGGTCCAGGGCGTCTAAGGCCTCATAGGTCTCTTCCAGGAAATTCCGGCGGATGGAGGCGTGGGTCTGGACCCGGTCCCAGGGGCAGCCCTCCGGGGATCGCAAAAGCCGCACCATCTCCAGGAAGTCCTCCCAGCCGTACCGATCCTTACAAGGGAAATGTACCATAATTCCGCCCCTTTTGCAAGTTTTTTTCATCTCAGATGAAGAATTTGGATCAATGTCCGCCCGTGGGGGACAGCGCGCAGATCCTCCGCCCGCAAAATCCCCAGTGCCACGATCAAAACGCCGTAGACCACCACTCCGGCTCCGATACCCACCAAGGTCGCCAGGGCGTTCTGGCCGAAGCCCACGCTGCCGCCGCCGGACAGCACCCGGGCCGCCAGGCCGTAGACTGCCCAGGCCGCGCCGCCCATCAGGGCAGAGGCCAGGATGGGTTTGGCGAACAGGCGCAGATAGGGGGGCCGGGCGCATTTCCACACAAAGATCAGGTTCAGCACCACGATCACGCTGTAACAACACAGCGTGGAGATGGGCGCCCCGTGGATGTTGATCTCCGGGATGCCCACCAGGATATAATTTAAGGTGATCTTGGTGACGCCTCCGGCGATGACCGTAAAGATGGGGATGATCTCCTTGCCGTAGGTCTGTAAAATGGCGTTGGTCAGGATCATCAAAAAGATCAGGATACAGGCAAAGCCCAGCACCCGCAGATGGGGCCCCGCCGCCAGGGCAGCCTCCGGCTGGGCCGGGAGAATCAGACGCATAATGGGCGTGGACAGCACCGACAGCCCCACCCCCGCCGGAAGGGAGAGAATCGTAATCACCCGGAAGGCGGAGGACACGATCCGGTTGACCTCCGCCGTATCCTTCCGGGCCAGGGCAGCGGAAGCGGCGGGCAGCAGGCTCATGGTGACGGGATAGGCAAAGGCCACCACCATGTTCACCATGTCCATGGCAAAGCCGTACTGTCCATTCAGAGCGGCGGCCTCCACCTCCCCCAGGCCCAGGCCGTTTTGCAGACGGCCCATGACGTTTTTCGTGTCAATGACGGAGATGATGCTCATGGCGGAGTTGCTGAGGGTAATGGGAATGCCGATGAGCAAAATCTGTTTCAGAATCTCCGTTCCGCTGTCCGGCACATCGGCGGACGGGGAGCGGTCCCGGCGGCGCAGAAGGTACTGGATCAAAAAGCACATGGACAGCACGGTGCCTACGGTGACGCCCAGAATGGCTCCGGCGGCTCCGGCGTCCAGGCCCAGTCCCAAGCGGATGAGATACCAGGCACAGGGCAGACCCAGTCCCACCTTGCACATGGCCTCCAAAATCTGGGAGGCGGCGGTGGGGGTCATGTTCCCCTGGCCCTGGGTGTAGCCCCGCATACAGGCCAGCAGGCACACGCAGAATACCGCCGGGGACAGGGCCATAATGGGCAGACGGGCCATGGGGTTGTTCATAAACCGGGCCAGTCCCTGGGCCTGGGTGAACATAAAGACGGATCCCGCCACCCCCAGCACAAAGAACAGCCGCAGAGCCACCCGGAAGAGTTTCCGCTTCTGGTTTTCCCGGCCCTGGGCGTGGGCCTGGCTGGTCAGGCGGGAGATGGCCAGAGGCAGGCCCGCCGTGGAGATGGTCAGAAGGACGTTATAGATATAGTAGGCAGTGTTGAAATAGGTCTTGCCCACTTCCCCCAGGATGTTGTTGAGAGGGATCTTGTAGGCCGCGCCGATGAGTTTCACCACGGCGGCGGCCCCCGCCAGGACCGCGGCCCCGCCTAAAAACGACTGCTGCTTTGCCTGTTTCGCCATAAAACCGATACCCTTTCCTCGCTTTCTCACACTGAAACGCGGTTTCTGACACAGAAACCTATGGCGCGGCACACTGTTTTATGCCGCCTGTGCCTATCTTACAGTTTGCCGCCGCACTGACGGCAGTAGGCGTCGTCCTCCCCGGCCTCCGCCCCGCAGATGGGACAGGTCCGCATCCGGGCGGCGGTGCCCGATTCCAGTTCCAGGGCGGCGATCTCCGCTTTTAAGGTGTCGATCTCCCGGAGTTTTTCCAGCAGTACCTCAGAATCGCTGGGCTGGCCGATGTGGGTGGCGTAGACCATCTCCCCCACCTGCCGCAGGGCGTCCCGGACCTGGCCCTCCCGCTCTAAAATCCGGCAGCGCAGTTTCGCGCCGCTGTACAGCGTGTCCGCCTTCTTCCCCGCCAGATACGCGGCGCTGGCGGCGGTGTCCCCCGCCCGGACGGCGGCTTCCCGCACGGCGTCCAGCAGGGAGTAAAACGTCTCATTCATGGTCCTGACCTCCTAATAGATACTTGGCGTAAAAGTCCTCCACGGCCTCTGCGGTCTCCGCTGTGGCAAGGCCCGGGCGCTGAAGATACTCCGCCGGGTATTTGGGGTTCACCAGACGCCGGATGTGCCGTCCCCCGGCGTCGGTCAACCGGGTGGATCCCCCGGCCCCAAAGGAAAAAATGCCGCACAGTTCCGACATCATGTAGATGTTGTACCGGCACTCCGTCTCGGGACGGCACCAGCCCGTGTTCTCAAAACTGCCGGAGGCGTACTTCTGGCGGTAGAGATAGTAGGGCGCGTATCCCCCCTGGCGCAGGGCGGGATAGGCAAGGTCCAGCATCTCCCCCACGGACGCCGCGTCGGGAATGGCTATCCCCTCCGTCAAAACCCGGCTCCCTTTTTTCAGGGACAGGGTGTGGACCGTCAGATTCTCCGGTCCAAAACTTAAGCACCGCTCCAAAGTCCGGGCAAAGCCCTCCGGCGTGTCCTCCGGAAGCCCCGCAATCAAATCCATATTGACGCAGGGAAACGCCTTTGCCAGTTCCATGGCCCGCTCCACGTCCAAAGCGGTGTGGCGGCGTCCAATGGCCTGCAAAACCCGGTCCTCCATGGACTGGGGATTCACGGAGATCCGCGTCACCCCCCAGTCCCGCAGTACCGCCATGCGGTCCGCCGTGATGGTGTCCGGCCGCCCCGCCTCCACGGTGTACTCCTCACACGCCGACGTGTCGAAGGACTGGCGGAAGGCGTCCAGGACCTGCCGCAGCTGCTCCGCCCCCAGGGTAGTGGGGGTGCCGCCGCCCATGTAAAAGGCCCGCACCCGCAGTCCCAGACGGCGGGCCAGGGCCCCGCCGGACTGGATCTCCCCCACCAGGGCCTCCACATAAGGGGACACCAGGGGAAAGCTCTTTTCCACCGACTGGCTCACAAAGGAGCAGTAGGCGCACCGGGTGGGACAGAAGGGAATGCCCACATACACCGCAATGTCCAGCGGTTCCAAATCCGCCTCCGCCCGGAGGGCGGCGGCCCCGGTCTCCGCCGCCAGCGCCGCCCGGGACGGCGTGACAAAATAGTCCCGTTCCAGCAGTTCCCGGGCCTGGGACGCGGTGCTCCCCCCTCGAAGGGCCCGGGCCGTCAGTTTATCCGGCCTGACGCCGCTGAGCATCCCCCAGGGCGGGGCCATCCCCACGGCCTGCCGTGCCGCCAAAAAGAAACCCCGTCCGATGAGGTGCCGCCGCCGTCCCTCCCGGGCGTAGGCGTTCCCCGTCAAGCGTTCTTCCTGACGGCTCTCCCCCCGGTTTCCCCGGTGGCACAGCTCCACGGTGACCTGACACCGATCCCCGTCCTCTTCCAGCGCCGCCACGGCCCAGGAGGGGTCCGTATCCTCAATGGGGCCGTACACTGGCAGTTCCCCGGGGAACAGGGTCAGCAGTTCCTGCTCCACCGTGTAGCGCTCGTTGTGGCCCCGCAGTTCCAGTTTCATGGGTACCCCGCCATCCCCCGGCGGAGCCAGGGATTTCTCCGCCGCTCTGCGTCCAGAGTGGAAGTCTCCTCATGGCCGGGCAGCACCAGCAGATCCCCCTCCAAGCGGCCCAGACGGCCCAGAGAGGACAGCATCTCGTCCATATCCCCTCCATAGAGGTCCGTCCGGCCGCAGTCCCCGGCAAAGAGGGTGTCGCCGCTGAACAGGGCATCTCCGCACAGAAGCGATACGGAGCCCTTGGAGTGCCCCGGCGTCTCCAAAACCCGCACGGTCAGATCCCCCACCTGCACCGTGTCCCCCTCCCCATAGGGAGTGGTTCCGGGAACCGGGGGAAACAGAGAGGCGGGAGCCCCGCCGGAGGAGGTGTCCGCCCGGTGGAGATACACGGGCAGGTCCCCCCAGCGGCTGCGGATCTCCCCAATGCCGCCGGTGTGGTCATAGTGCCCGTGGGTGAGAAGCACCGCGCAGGGGACGTAGCCCAGGGACTGCACCGCGTCCGCAATGCGCCGCCCCTCCCCGCCGGGATCTACAAGGGCGCACAGTTTCCGCCCCTCGTCGCACAGCACATAGCAGTTGGTGCCGATGGGCCCCACCTGCATCATCTTAATCTCCATGCCCGCCGCCTTTCCGCGTGTTCTGTCCAGTCGTTACAGCGCTTTATCCGTGTCAAAGAGAATCGTCACCGGGCCATGGTTGCGGGAGTCCACCTCCATGTCCGCGCCGAACTCCCCGTGCTGTACGTCAAAGCCCCGGTCCCGGCAGCGCCGGAGGAAACGCTCATAGAGGGGCAGGGCCGTCTCCGGTTTGGCGGCCCCGGAAAACCCGGGACGGCGGGAGGAGGTGTCCGCGTACAGGGTGAACTGGGAGACCACCAGCAGGTTTCCCCCGGCCTGTTCCAGGTTCCGGTTCATCTTCCCGGCGTCGTCCTCAAAGATCCGCAGATTGCAGATCTTCTCCGCCAGACGGTCCGCCGTATCCTCCGTGTCCCCGGGACCGACGCCTAAAAGCACCAGAAGCCCCGTGCCGATCTCCCCGGAAACCCGGCCCTCTATCCACACCCGGGCGGAGGATACCCGCTCTACAACCGCTCGCATACAATACTCTCCTTACTTTCCCAGCTTTCCCGGCAGTCCCTCAGCCCGCCGGACGGGTGACGTTGAGGACCCCGGAGATCTGGTGGATTCTGCGCATGACTTTGTTCAACTCTTCCAAATCCCGTACCCGCAGATCCAGGCGGCACAGAGCGAAGTCGTCCTCCGTGGCGTGGATGTTCAGGCCCCGGATGCTGATTTTCAAATCCGACAGGGCGGCGGCGATGTCCCGGGCCAGATTGTCCCGGTCCCTGCACACCACCTCTAAGGAGGTGGGATAGCTCTCGTTGGTGTCGCTGCCCCAGGTGACGGGAATCCAACGGTCGGGATTCTCCTTCCGGCGCTCCGGGGAGGCGTTGGGGCAGTCCGCCCGGTGGACGGAGACGCCGAAGCCCCGGGTGATGAAGCCTTGGATCTCGTCTCCCGGCACTGGGGTACAGCACCGGGAGAACTTCACAAGGCAGTTGTCCAGGCCCTCCACAATGATCCCCTGTTCGCTGCGGACCTTCTTGGACGGGGCCTCCTCCTTGATCTCTCCTTCCGTGCGCTGTTTCGCCGCCCGTTTCAGTTCCCCCTCAATGCGCATGACGGCCTTTTGGGCCGTAAAGCCCCCATAGCCGATGGCGGCATAGAGTTCGTCCAGGGTGTGATAGGACGTGTTGCGAAGGAGCGCCGCTAAAATCTCCGGGGTGGTGATGTCCCGGATCCGCAATCCGAAGTGCCGCAGTTCCGACTCAAAGGCCGCCCGGCCGTTGGCGATGTTCTCGTCTTTGCGCTCCCGTTTGAGCCACTGGCGGATTTTGCTCCGGGCCTCGTTGGACCGGGCCATCTGCATCCAGTCCCGTCCGGGGCCCTTGGCGTTCTTGGAGGTCAGGATCTCCACGATGTCCCCGCTTTTGAGGACCGTGTTCAAGGGCACCAGGCGGTTGTTCACTTTGGCCCCGGTCATGGAGTTGCCGATGTCAGAGTGAATGGCGTAGGCAAAGTCGATGGGGGTGGCCCCGGGAGGGAAACTGCGCACGTCTCCCCGGGGGGTAAAGACAAAGACCTCGTCGTCAAAGAGGTCCACCTTCAAAGAGCGGATATAGTCCTCCGCGTCGGCCCCCTCCTGGTTTTCCAGCAGCCGCCGGACCCACTCAAAGCGGCCCTCGGTGCCCTCCTCCTCCACCCCCTGCTTGTATTTCCAGTGGGCGGCCACGCCGTACTCGGCGATCTCGTTCATCTCCCGGGTGCGGATCTGCACCTCGAAGGGGACCCCCCGGTTCCCAATCACCGTGGTGTGGATGGACTGGTAGCCGTTGGGCTTGGGGATGCCGATGTAGTCTTTGATGCGCTCGTTGATGGGGTTGTACAGGGCGTGGATCTCCCCCATGACGGCGTAGCAGTCCTGGACGGTGTCCACGATGATGCGGAAGGCGAAGAGGTCGAAGATCTCTTCCAGGGACTTGTGCTGGATGAACATCTTGCGGTAGATGGAGTAGGGGTGCTTCATGCGGTAGAAGATCTCATGCCGGATGCCCATCTCCTCCAAATGCCGGTGGATCTCCGCCTGTGTCTGCTCCATCATGACCTCATACCGGGGCCGGTCTACCTCTGTCTTGGACACGATCTCCTCATAGCCGATGGGATCCAAGTATTTTAACGACAGATCCTCCAGTTCCCATTTGATCCGCTGCATTCCCAAACGGTGGGAGATGGGGGCGTAGATCTCCATAGTCTCCAAGGACTTCTGCCGCTGTTTGGCGGGGGTCTGGTAGTCCATGGTCCGCATATTGTGGAGCCGGTCGGAGATCTTCACCAGAATCACCCGGATGTCCCGGCTCATGGCAAAAAGCATCTTCCGGAAGTTCTCCATCTGCTCGTCTTCCTTGGTGGTGTACTGGATCCGGGTCAGTTTGCTGACGCCCTCCACCAGGTTGGCGATGGTGGGAGAGAAAAGCCGGGACAGCTCCTCCGCCGTGGCGGGGGTATCCTCGATGACATCGTGCAGCAGGGCGGCCTCAATGGACTCGGAGTCCAGCCGCAGTTCCTTGGCCACAATCATGGCCACCGCCAGGGGATGCACAATATACGGTTCGCCGCTTTTGCGTTTCTGGCCCCGGTGGGCGATGTCCGCAAAGGCGAACGCCCGCTGGATGCCCTCAAAATCCGCCGATGGATTGTAGATCCGCACGGCGTCCTCCAACTGCTGGTACTGAGACTGGATATCCAACTCCCTCACCTCCCGCAATCAATCCTCAGACTGGCCCAGCGCCGCCCGGACCGCCGCCACATAGGGGCACTGCTCCAAATCCACCTTCTCCCGCCGCCCGTTCAGGGACAGCAGCAGATCGCCCTCCCCCACCTCTAAGGACACCAGTCCCCGCTCCTGAAAAACCCGCAGGGCAAACACAGTCCGCAGGAAGGGCTCCTCTCCCCCGGTCCCCGCGGCAATGGCCCGGAGAAGGGGCAGGGAATCCGTCCGCTCCCGGGGAAGCAGCCGGCACAGCGCCTTCCAGCAGGCGGTGAACTGGGGCCGGGACGTATCCAGCCGCGCCGCTTCCAAGGGGGCCAGCGCGTCCCCCGCCAGGAGACGCCGGACCAGGTCCAGATCCTCCGCCTCCCGGGGGCTGGGGGCCATGGCAGGGCGAATGTCCAAGAGCTGTAATTGCAAGGTCTTGAAGCCCCGGTATACGTTGGGCTGAAGATAGAAAGCGGCGTCCACCTGCATTCCGGGGAGAATGCCGCATTGCTCGGCGGTGACGGAGAAGAAAATGGCGTCGAACCGGGCGCGGTCTTTCGTGAGGCGGAATTTCAGGTGCCGTCCCTGTCCGGCGGGCTGTAAGGACTCCGCCGCGGCGTTGGAGAGCACAAAGACCGGCCGCAGATTCCCCCGGCCGTAGGGTTCCAGCAGCCGCAGGGACTCCGCCTCCTCCAAAGTCAGTTGATCCGTGGATCCAATCTCCGCGTCCGCCTCTAAGCAGGACACCGGGGCGGCTCCCCCAAAGGCCCGCCGGACCCAGGCGTTCATCCGCTGGCGGAAGGCGGGGATATTCTCCTGACGGATGGTGAAGCCCGCCGCCAAAGCGTGGCCCCCGAAGCCTTCCAAGAGGTCGGAACTCTCTTCCAGAGCCTCAAACAGGTTGGCTCCGCCGTAGGAGCGGCAGGAGCCCTTGCCCATGCCGTCTTTCAGGAAGATCAAAAAACTGGGGCGGGCGTATTTCTCGCTGAGCCGGGAGGCCACAATGCCGATGACCCCCTGGTGCCAGGACTCGCTGCTGAGGACCAGGGCCCCCCGCTCCTCCGGCGGCAGCTGGGCAATGCGGTTCTCCGCGTCGGCGCAGATGGCCTGCTCCACCATCTGCCGCTCCTTGTTCTGCTCGCACACCGCCCGGGCCAGTTCCTCCGCCCGGGCCGGGTCCGACGCCTCCAAAAGCTCCGCCGCCAGATCCGCCCGGCCCATACGGCCCGCCGCGTTGATCCGGGGAGAGAGGATAAACCCCGCCTGGATGGAGTTCACCGGCTTCCCCCATAGCCCCGTCTCCTTCAAGAGGGCGTGAACCCCCACAAACTCCGTCCGGGGCAGGGCGTCCAGTCCCCGGGCCACGATGGTCCGGTTCTCCCCCTCCATCCGCATGACATCGGCAATGGTGCCCAGAGCCGCTAAGGTACAATAGCGCTCAAAGAGCCCGGCGGCCCGGTCCTCCCCGCCCAGGGCCATGACCAGTTTCAGCGCCACGCCGCAGCCCGCCAGGTGCTTGAAGGGATAGGGGCAGTCGGGACGATGGGGATCCACCACCGCCACGGCCTCCGGAAGGGTCTCTTTGCACTCGTGGTGGTCCGTGATCACCACGTCCATTCCCAGGGAGTTGGCGTAGGCCACCTCCTCGTTTCCCGTAATGCCGCAGTCCACCGTAATGAGCAGGGTGACGCCCTGCTCATGGAGCGTTTGAATGGGTTCCCGGGACAGGCCGTACCCGTCCTTTAAGCGGCTGGGGATATAGCGCAGGCACGGAACCCCCTGCCGGAGCAGATAATCCCGCAGAAGCACCGTAGAGGTGACGCCATCGGCGTCGTAATCGCCGAAAACCGCCACGGTCTCCCCGGCGTCTATGGCCCGCCGGATCCGCGCCACGGCCTTGTCCATGTCCCGCATCAAAAACGGGGACAGGCCCGGGGTCTGTTCCAGGGAGAGCACCTGGGCGGCCTCCGCGCCGGAGGCGATGCCCCGGGCGGACAGCACCGAGGACAGCAGCCGGGAATATCCCGCCTCCCGCAGCACCGCCTCGGCCTCCGGCGCCGGCGGCGCGATGTTCCATTTACGATATTTCACGGCTTGCACCTCTGTCCCCTAAGATAATTTCTCATTATAACACAAGATCCCGAGCAGGTAAAGAAAGATTTTTTCATCTTCGGGCTTGCCGCCGCCTTAGAGCCGGATTCCCCGGATCCGAAAAATTATCCCCGATTGATCCAAAAAATGACAAATCAAGGCGCATTTGATTACAATTCATTACAAATTCTTGGAAATACTTGCGAAAGGGGTTTGCCTGTGGTAGGATGAAAAGAGTGAGAGCCCGCGCTCCGGTGCGGGCGCATTTTCCATGCGATGGAGGCTTCTGCCATGAAAAAACGTCTGTTTGCCCTGTTATTCTGCGTAATCCTTGCGCTTTCCTCCCTGCCCTCCGTCCCCGCCCTGCAAGGAGAGGCGGAGCGGGCGGCGGATACCCTCTATACCCTGGGACTGCTGCGGGAAGGGGAACTGGATGTAAAAGCCCCGGCGGACCGGGCTGCCGCCACGATTCTGCTGGTGCGGCTGTCCGGAACCACCGCCGCCGCGCCCGGAGGGGCAGCCCCCTTCCTGGATGTGCCGGCCTGGGCGGCGGAGGCCGTGAACTACGCCTACGGGCGGGGCTGGGTCGGCGGCGTCTCCGAAACCTCCTTCGCCCCGGAGGCACCCATCAACGTCAGAGCCTGGTTCACCATGCTGCTGCGGATGCTGGGCTACCAGGACAAGGCCGGGGATTTCACCTATGCCGACGCGGACCTCTTTGCCCGGCGGATTGGCCTGGTATCCCGGGGCTACGGGACGGAACTGACCCGGGGGGATCTGTATGAGTCCATGCTGGAAACCCTCCGCTTCCCCTATAAGGACGGCAGCGGCCGGGTAGTGGACCGGCTGGTGAGCAATGGCGTGTGCGCTCAGGCGGCGGTCAACGCCCTGGGCTTCAACCAGCGGGAACTGACCCCCCGGCAGGCGGCGGACCGCCACATGGCCGCCGTGTTCGGAATGCTCCTTTACGACAGTCCGGAATCCATTCTCAGCGGGAAGCTGTCCGCCACCGGCAGCGGGTTCTTTATTACGCCCGACGGCCTGGCGGTAACGAACTACCACACCATTGAGGGGATCATCCGGGCCGTGGCGGTCTTAAGTACCGGGGATTCCTATGAGGTTACCCGGGTGCTGTGGTTCGACGTGAACCAGGATCTGGCGGTGATCCGGGTGTCCCGGACCTCCCTGACCCAGAAAACCACCTCCGCCTTTGCCTGTTTGGAACTGGCGGGCGCGGAGGAAGCGCGTACCGGGGATGTGATCTATGCCCTGAGCAATCCCATGAACACAGGACTTGCCATCAGCACCGGCGTGGTCAGCGCCGCGGCCAGGATCATGGATCGGTACTCCGTCCCCGTCATCCTGAATACGGCGGATATCTCCTCCGGCAGCAGCGGCGGCGCGCTGCTGAACGTGTACGGACAGGTCATCGGCGTCACCTCCGCCGTCTACCGCTATGGCTATGGAATGTTCCTGGCGGTGCCGGTAGACGTGATCCCCACCCTGGACCTCACCGTGGAGGGCTCTACGCTGCAGGAAGCGGCGGACGAGCGGGCGGCTCAGATTGCCGCCGACTGGGAGTCGTAAGAAGCGGCCCCGGCGAAACATCAACACGCGTATCCCGGGGGCAGGAAGCCTCCGGCAACGGACAGAAGTCCTTTCCTTGAAAAAACAAAACCGTATGGCGCGAACCCCTTGGTTTCGCGCCGGGAAAGGATGCAGCACCTATGAAAAACCATACCCGTACCCAGACCCTGCGCCTGACCCTGGCCGCCGCCTGTCTGGCCCTGGCCTTGGTTCTGCCCTTTGTAACCGGACAGATTCCCCAGATTGGAAAGATGCTCAGTCCCATGCACATCCCCGTGTTCCTGTGCGGGTTCCTATGCGGCTGGCCCTACGCCCTGGCGGTGGGGGCCATTGCCCCGCCGCTGCGCTCCGTGCTTTTTTCCATGCCCGCCATGTACTCCGCCATCCCCATGGCCTTTGAGCTGGCGGCCTATGGGCTCCTGACCGGCCTCCTGTACCGGGCCTTCCCAAAAAAGACCGCCTTTGTGTACATCACCCTGCTTCTCTCCATGCTGGGAGGACGGCTGGTGTGGGGAGCCGCCCGGTTTGTCATGGCGGGACTGACGGAGACGGAGTTCCCCTTCTCCGCCTTCTTAGCGGGGGCCTTTACCAACGCTGTGCCGGGGATTATCCTGCACATCCTTTTGGTCCCCGCCGTGGTCCTGGGCCTGCGCCGGGCCCGGCTGATGCCGGATGCGTAAGCCGTCATTTTTAGACCTCCTGCCGGAACATCTCTCCCGCCGGGACCCGTCGGCGCTCTTAGCCATCGATGGGCGGTGCGGCGGGGGAAAGACCTCCCTGGCCGGGGAACTGCACCGCCGCTATGGCTGGAGCGTGGTGCCCATGGACGATTTCTTCCTCCGTCCAAAGCAGCGGACCGCCGCCCGGCTGGCCCAGGCCGGGGGTAACGTGGACTATGAGCGGTTCTTGGAAGAAGTCCTGCTCCCCCTGCGGTCCGGCGGAGACATAAGCTACCGGCCCTTTGACTGCGCCGCTATGACTTTGGCTGCCCCGGTATCGGTGCGCCGGACCCCCGTCGTCGTGGTGGAGGGCTCCTACGCCTGCCACCCGGCCCTGTGGGAGGCCTATGATCTGCGCCTCTTTGTGGACATCTCCCCGGAGCGGCAGTGGGAGCGGATCCTGAGACGGGAGGGGCCTCAGAAGGCGGAAACGTTCCGGTCCCGCTGGATCCCCTTGGAGGAAGCCTATTTTGCCGCGTTCTCCGTGCGGGAGCGGTGCGACTGGGTGGTGCAGTGGCCGGAAACAGAAAGAGTTGAGACGCTGTGAATAAAAAACGGCGGTTCCATGGAGGGAGCCGCCGTCTGCCTTTTTTCTGTGGAAAGCAAAATCTCCCTGTGCAAACGCCGGGAAGGGTGGTATAATAGGGACGTAAGCATTGCGGAAAGACAGGGGGAATCTCTTTGCGGATCCATCGTATGCGCGCCACCTTCGGAAAACTTCAGAGTGAGGCCCTGGAACTGAAGGAGGGGCTGAACATCATCCAGGCGCCCAATGAGGCGGGAAAATCCACCTGGTGTACCTTCCTCCTGGCTATGTTCTACGGCATCAACAGCCGGGAGCGGGACCGGGGGGATATGACGGCGGTCAAAAAGCGGTACGCGCCCTGGAGCGGTGCCGCCATGAACGGAGAGCTGGCCTGCACTGCCCGGGGACAGGACATTCTGATCTCCCGGAATACCGCCCGGGCGGACCGGCCCATGGGGGACTTCCGGGCGGTGTACGCGGGAACCGCGGAACCGGTGCCGGATCTCACCGCCCGGAACTGCGGAGAGCTTCTTCTGGGCGTGAAGCGGGAGGTCTATGAGCGCAGCGCCTTTATCCGGCAGGCAGGGCTGTCCATCGGGCAGAACACGGAACTGGAACGGCGCATCGCGTCCCTGATCACCTCCGGGGAGGAGGACACGTCCTATACAGAGGCCTCAGAGGCTTTGAAAAAACAGCTCCACCGCCGGCGGTACCATAAGAGCGGGGAGATCCCCAAAATGGAGCGGGAACTGGCGGAGACCCAGGACAGGCTGAATCAGGCGGAAGGGTTGGAAGCCCGGCTGGGGCAGTCCCGAACGGAACAGGAAGCCCTGGAACGCCGCCAATCGGCTTTGGAGGAGGAACTGGCGGCCATTGGCCGCTGGGAGGCCGCCCAGGCCGGACAGGCCGTGACGGAGGCGGTCCACGCTGCCGCCGCCGCGGAGGCCCGGGCCGCCGCCCTGCGGGAAAAGATGGCGGATTTCCCGGAGCTGAACGACATCGCCCGTCTCCGGGGAGCCATTGTGAAAATGCGGCCTGTGGTGAAACAGGCGGAGCGGGCGGAAGAAGATTGGCGGGAGGCGGAAAGGCGGCGGCGTCAGGCGGAGGAAGCCGTACAGCGGCACGTCTTCGCCGGAAAGACGCCGGAGGAAGCGGAGCGGTCCCCCTTAGATCTCCCGGAGCGGCCCCGGATTCCGGTATGGCTGTTTGCCGTTCTGGGCGTATGCGCGGCGGCGTTTCTGGTCCTTCTGGCCCTGCGGCCCCTGATGCCCCTGCTGACGGTGGACGGTGCGCTGGTGCTGTGCGGCGGGGCGGCGGTGTGGATGCTGTACCGGAAGCAAAAAAACTGGGACGTCCTCTTGGAACAGCGGGAGGCCCAGCGGATCGAGGATCTGGCGGAGTACCGGATCCTGTACCAGGCTATGGAATCAGCCCGGGCGGAGGCCGCCCAGCAGTCCGACCAGGCGGAGGCCCTGGGCCAGACCGTGTCCGACAATGAGGGCGGCATTTTGCGGGAAGTGCGGCGGTTTGCCCCGGAGGCGGATACCCTGGCGGAGGCGGATACGTGTCTGAGGGATTGTGCCCTTGCCTGGAAGGAACTGTCCGCCGCTGAGACCGCCGCCCGGGAGGCGGAACTGAAACGGGATCTTCTCTCACGGCAGTCCCTTCAAGCCGCCTACGGCACCGATGAGATAGAGCCCCCCCAGCGCTCCCGGCAGGAGGCGGAGACGGAACTGGACGCGGTCCGGCAGGAGCTGGCCGACGCCCGCTCCCAGACGGACCGCCTTCTGGGCCAGCTGCGGTCCCTGGGAGAGGCGGCGGTACTGCGGTCCGCCGCCCAGGATGCCCAGGCGGAGATCGACAGTTTGGAGGAGGAATACGCCGCTATTGCCCTGGCTATGGAGAGCCTGGACCACGCCAATACCACCCTGCACAACCGCTTCTCCCCTGCCCTGGGCCAGAGAGCCTTCCAGATCTTCCACCGCCTGACCGGAGGGCGCTATGAGGGCGTTACCATGGACCGCTCCTTCCAACTCACCGTCCGGGACGGCGGCACGGACCGGGGAGCGGCGGCGCTGTCGGCGGGGTGCCTGGATCAGCTGTATTTGGCGGTACGGCTGGCCATCTGTGAGATGGTTTTGCCGGAGGAGGATCCCGCCCCCCTGGTGCTGGACGACGCCCTGGCGAATTTCGACGACGACCGCTGCGCCGCCGCCGTGGAGTACCTGCGCCATCTGGGGGAGAAGCGGCAGATCCTGCTCTTTACCTGCCACAGCCGGGAAAATGCGTTCTTTACCCGCGCTCTTTAAGATTTGCCGCACTTTAGGCCGCTGGCACGGCAACTGTCGTTTATACTCGCGCTCTTTAAGATTTGCCACATTTTAGGTCACTGGCACGGCAACTGATGATAAATCTCATCGTTCGCAAATATCATCTCATCGCCCACGCGTATATCCGCCCTGTAAAGGAGTTTCCTTCCCGGCTTGACGAATGGGGTGGAATAGGTATAGGATACGCAGAAGGATGAACCGCTTCCAGCGTGAAAAGCAGAACGCTTTTGGAAAAGGAGATGGATCAATATGGCAGGCGGATGCACCAGCAACTGCGCTACCTGCGGACAGGACTGTGCCCAGCGCACAGAGCCCCAGTCCCTGTTAAAAGAACACCACCCCAAGGCCCGGGCGGAGAAGGTCTACGGCATCGTCTCCGGCAAGGGGGGCGTGGGCAAGTCCATGGTCACCAGCCAGCTGGCGGTACTCATGCGCCGCCGGGGCTATCAGGTGGGGATTCTGGACGCCGATGTCACCGGCCCCTCCATCCCCCGGTGCTTCGGGGTCCGGAGCCAAGCCTATGGCACGGAGGACGCCCTGCTCCCCGTGGATTCCCGGACCGGAATCCAGCTCATGTCCGTGAACCTGCTGCTGCCCCGGGAGACGGATCCCGTGGTGTGGCGGGGGCCCGTGATCTCCGGGGTGGTGCAGCAGTTCTGGACGGAAGTCCTGTGGGACTGCGATTACCTCTTTGTGGATATGCCCCCGGGCACCGGGGATGTGACGCTGTCCGTGTTCCAGTCCCTGCCCCTGGACGGCATCTTCGTGGTGGCCTCCCCCCAGGAACTGGTGTCCATGGTGGTGGAGAAGGCCGTGAATATGGCGGAGATGATGGAAGTCCCCATTGTGGGGATCCTGGAAAACATGAGCTATGCCCTGTGCCCGGACTGCGGGAAGAAACTGTTCCTCTTTGGCAAGGGCAAAACCGCCGAGGCCGCCAAGCGACACAATTTGGAACTGCTGGGCGAGATGCCTATCGACCCCGCCCTGGCGGAACTGGCGGATCGGGGGGAGATCGAGTCCTTCGAGGGGAACTGGCTGGACCGGGCGGCGGACTGCATTGACAGCGGGGAGACGTAATCTGCGTTCTGTGCGTATTCCCATGGGGAGAGGAAAGAGAGGGAGACCATGTCCCATCAGACCGTGATTGTCCTGGACTTCGGGGGACAGTACAACCAGTTGATCGCCCGGCGGGTGCGGGAGTGCGGCGTCTACTGTGAGATGCTGCCCTGGACCACCCCCCTGGATACCCTGCGGGCAAAACAGCCCATCGGCTTCATCTTTACCGGGGGCCCTGCCAGCGTGTATGAGAAAAACGCGCCGAACATCGATCCCGCCCTGCTGGACTGGGGGGTCCCTATCCTGGGGATCTGCTACGGGTGCCAGCTGCTGTCCCAGCTCCTGGGGGGGCGGGTGGTGCCCGCGGCGGAGGACACCGCCCGGGAGTATGGAAAGACGGAGACGGACTTCGATCCCTCCTGCAAGCTCTTTTCCGGCCTCCCGGACCGGGGCATCGTCTGGATGAGCCACGGGGACTATATGGAGCAAATCCCGGAGGGGTTCACCGTGGCCGCCCGCTCCGCCGCCTGTCCCACCGCCGCCATCTGTCATGAGGCCCGGGGGTTCTACGGCGTACAGTTTCACCCGGAGGTGGCCCATACCCAGGGGGGCACGGACATGATCCGAAACTTCCTCTATCAGGTCTGCGGCGCCGCCGGGGACTGGACCATGGGAGACTATAAAACCACCGCCATTCAGTCCCTCCGGGAGAAAGTGGGCACAGGACGGGTGCTGCTGGCCCTCTCCGGAGGCGTGGACTCCGCCGTGGCCGCCGCGCTCCTGTCGGAGGCCGTGGGGAAACAGCTGGTTTGCGTCTTTGTGGACCACGGCCTGCTGCGCCTCCATGAGGCGGAGGAGGTGGAGGCCGCCTTCGCCGGACGGGAACTCCAATTTGTCCGGGTCAACGCCCAGCGGCGGTTCCTCATGTGGCTGGACGGCGTAAAGGATCCGGAGGAGAAGCGCAAGATCATCGGCAAGGAGTTCATCCGGGTCTTTGAGGCGGAGGCCAAACGGATTGGGGCCGTGGAGTACCTGGCCCAGGGCACCATCTATCCCGATGTCATCGAGTCCGGTACCGGACAGGCCGCCGCTATTAAGAGCCACCACAACGTGGGAGGTCTGCCGGACCATGTGGAGTTCCAGGAGATCTTAGAACCCCTGCGGATGCTCTTTAAGGACGAGGTGCGCGCCTTGGGACGGGAACTGGGTCTGCCGGAGGAACTGGTCAGCCGCCAGCCCTTCCCGGGGCCGGGGCTTGCCATCCGGATCCTGGGGCCGGTGACGAAAAACAAGCTGGACATCCTGCGCTTGGCGGACTTCATCTTCCGGGAGGAGATCGCCCGGGCGGGGCTGGAGCGGTCCATGGACCAGTACTTTGCCGTGCTGACCAACCTGCGCTCCGTAGGCGTCATGGGGGACGGACGCACCTATGACTACGCCATTGCCCTGCGCAGCGTCACCACCTCCGACTTTATGACCGCCGCCTGGACCCGGATCCCCTATGAGGTGCTGGACCGGATCAGCGTGCGCATCGTCAACGAGGTGCCCCATGTGAACCGGGTGCTGTACGACATTACATCCAAACCTCCGGCAACTATTGAATATGAGTGAGACGCCCTTAAAAATCCAATCATCATGCGCGGCTGCGTTTCTCTCTGGTGCGCTTCACAGCAGTCTGATAGCAGAAAAGGCAGTCCTACCAACTCTCAACTGGGGTTTGCAGAACTGCCTTTTTGTGTTCTGATTCATCTCTAAAATCATTTCCATGTTTTTCCATTCTTTCTGCCCAAAAACAAAATATGTCAAACTGCCTTTGCCAAAAAGCAACTTGATCTTATGACATCCGACAAATTTCTTGACAATTTGCGGGAAGCTGATATAATGATAACACTCTGGCAAATTTTTATCGAGAAGGAGCGTTGTATATGGTGCCAAATGAATCCAGGTTGCTGGAATTGTTATCTAATCATAATGTTACTTTCTTTATCCCACCATATCAGCGCAATTATGAATGGGATCGTGAACAATGTGACGCTTTCCTAAACGACGTTATAAGTACCGCAAAAACCAACTATTCGGGCGGTCATACGGAACATTTTTTTGGAAGCGTTACCTATTTTCAAGATAATTCAGCTTTTGGACAGCCCAGTAAACTTGTCCTCATTGACGGACAGCAAAGAATCACGACCACCATGCTTTTTCTTGCCGCTGTCCGCGACTTGGCCGACAGCCAGGAGACAAAGGATTTCATTAATGACAATTATCTGAAAAACAGCAAGGCTTCTGAGGATACAGAATATAAAATTAAGCTGAAACAGACGGAAACAGACTGGAGTGTATACTGCGATATTATCTATGAACGGGAACCGGAAGGAGAGGGCAAAAACTCTGCTGTCTATCAGAATTATCTTTTTTTCAAAAGATCGCTTTTCAGAGACGGAAAACTTGAATTCCGCCCCGTTGATCTGATTCAATACGGACTGGATAAATTCAGCGTTATCACAATCGAACTGAAACCCGCGCAAAATTCATGGGAAAATCCTCAGGAAATTTTTGAATCCATGAACTCTCTGGGTAAGTCCCTGTCTCTTGCGGATCTTGTAAGAAATTACTTGCTTCTCGGAATGTCGGCTTCTGAGCAGGAGACACTCTATAAGACCTACTGGCTTCCGATGGAAAAACGTCTCCCCAAAAAGATTTCTGATTTTATCCGGGATTATATGCAGCTGCGCACCCACAAGGCTCATTTTAGAGCAAAGGCAACAAACTATAAATACCTTTATGCGTCTTTCAAAGATATTTTTAACAAAGCACTGAAAGCAACTTTGACGAAAGATTTGTGCAGATATTCAGTATATTACGCCTATATAGTTGTAGGCACGGAAACAGGAAGTCAAAAAGTTGACGGCAAATTAGCTGATATCCGACAAATTGGTGTTACAACATCCTATTCCTTTCTAATGGGACTGTTGTCCTCATGGAAAGAAGGGCGATTGAATGAAGGAGATATTCTTACTTTGCTGAATGTTCTGCTGGTCTATTTTATCCGACGGAGAATCATAGGCCTGGCATCGGCGGAGAACAAGAACATTCCGGAACTGGCGGCAAGAATTGAGGACATTGAACAGGCAGAAGATAAAAAAGCATATCTGTATCAGCTCCTGTCCAGTCAGGAAAACAACCTCCGCGTACCAAATGACCCGGAAATTGAACGACAACTGTCAACGATGAATTTCTATAACTTCAAGTACGCAAAATTTATTTTATCACTGGTAGAGGAATCTATTACAAAGAGCCGCCCTGCTTCAGACGATGTGAATCTTTCTCTTGAGCATATCATGCCCCAGACCCTAAGCGCACAATGGACGGAATATCTCAAAGATGATCCGACTGTCCATAATGAGCTGGTCCACAATATCGGAAACATTACCCTTATCCGTCACAATTCGGAATTAGGGCAAAAAACATTTTCTGAAAAGAAGAAAATCTACGAGGGATATGAAGGTTTGCAAATCGCAAGGACAGAAATTATTAACCGCAGTAAATGGGACCGCGCATCCATCGAAAACAGGGCGAAGTGGATTATTATGTACATTTTGCGTGATGTTCTTCCAATTCCGGACGCGATGCGTTTCACCAACAATTTCTCTGCCCAGAAATCTCATAGGCTTTCTTTTTCAGAGTTGTCCCTGATGAATGAATATATTACTTTTGTAAAAGATAGAGCTATCCGCGCAAAAGTAGTTTCTGACAATGAGGTTCTATTTGAAGGAAAAAAATGGTATCTTTCCCCGCTGACCAGAGAGTTGGAAACAAGAAGGGGAACTGTTACTCCGTCCGGAGCCTATCAAGGCGCGGTATATTGGGAATACAACGGGAATAGATTGATCGACATGATGAATGCAATGTAAGGAATATTATTTTAACCCAAATAATTCCTATTATTAGAATGATACAAATCGAAGTATGCTTAGAAATCACAAAACACCACCAAAACAATGCTCAAAGGCCAAGGAGCAAATATGAGTGAGACGGAGACAGAAAAACAGACGGGAGGCGAAAACGTGGAGGCTTACGGGGAAATCCTGGCCTGGTGGAAACAAAAAAATATCCAGACCGAGGCGGAATTGGCGGAGGCTTTGCACAGCGTAGGCGTCCTCTTTGCCTTTCACTCCGGAAAACAGGAAAATGAGCGGGTCACCTGGCATGATACCCGGGAGATCTTTTCCCATGACGGCGTGACAGACTACTCCGGGGACCTGCTGACCCTGTTGGAGATCCGGAACGCCAAAATCGCCTACACCTTTTTCCTCTCCGCCTTCGGGGAACACCGCGCCTTGGACGAGGCGTTTCTTCTGCGGCTCCACAAACTGCTGACCCGCAACACCTATGACGCCCGGCGGTATGAGATCGGGGAGCGTCCCGGCACCTTCAAGCGTCATGGGTTTGTAACAGGACGGTATGAAGTCGGCGCGCCGCCGGAGGATACGGCGGAGGAGACCCGGGAACTGCTGTCGGAACTGCGGGATCTCCCCCTGCCAGAGGAAAAACTCCTGACCGCCGGGGCGTATTTCCACGCCAGGCTGGAAAATATCCGCCCCTTTGCCGACGGAAACGGCACCACCGGGCGTCTGGCCCTGAATTACTTCCTGGTGAGCCACAACCATCCCCCGGTGGTGATCCATGAGGAGGACCGGGCCGCCTATCTGGGTGCCCTGGAATCCTGGGACGCGGTACAGGATCTGCGGCCTATGCGCACGTTTTTGGAGGAACAGTTGGTGAAAACCTGGAGCCGCCGGAGAAAGCCCGCGGAATCCAAGGAAGCTGCCTCTGCCCCGAAACTACACGATTTTTTATGACAAGGTGTTTTACTGAACAGGAAGAAAACAAGCCCGCTGGATCCATGGATCCCGACGGGCTTGTCGCCTTTACAGCGCTTGAAAATTACAGCTTTTGAAAGTCCGATGCCGGATGCTTGCAGATGGGACAGATGAAGTCGGCGGGCAGGTCCTCCCCCTCATAGACATAGCCGCAGATGGTGCAGACCCAGCCCGTTTTCTTCTCTTTCCGGGCCTCCGGCTTGGGCTTGATGTGGGCGAAATAGTAGGCGTAGGTCACGGAGGGCGCTTTGGACAGCACTTCTCCCCCGGTGACTTCCGCCAAGAACAGGGTGTGGCTGCCCAAGTCCACCGTCTTTGTCACCTTGCCGGAGAGATAGGCGTTGCAGGCCTCCGTCAGATAGGCGATACCGTTGGCGCTGCGGCGGAAGGGGATCCCCTCCAATTTCTCCGCGTCCCGGCCGCTGCGGAAGCCGAAATTCTGATAGACAGCAAATTCCGACTCCTCCGTCAGGAAGGACAGGTTGAACGCCCCGGTTCTCAGGATCATGTCGTGGGTGTAGTTGGCCTTGTTCACCGCAATGGCAACGCAGAGAGGTTCACTGGCGGCCTGGATAGCGGTGTTGATGATGCAGCCGTTGTCCTTTTCCCCGTCCCGGGCAGTGAGGACAAAGAGGCCGTAACTGAAACTGCGGGTCACCTTCTTGTCAAAGACCGCCGCAGGGGCGGCAGGGGGCTCCTTCTTCTGAAACTTTCCCTTCCCCGCCCCGCAGATGGGACAGACAAAGTCCTCCGGCAGATCCTCCCACTTGGTCCCCGGGGCAATGCCCTGTTCCGGCAGGCCCTCTGCCTCCTTGTACTCCCATTTGCACACATCGCACACGTATTTCCTCATAAACTACGCCTCCTTCCGGCCACTTCCGGCCACTACCAGTCATTTTCCGCCTATGAATCCGGGGCTTTTCCGCTGATGGATCTCTTGTATCGTACCAGAAAACCTGCCGCCGCGCAAGTCTTATCTTGTGCCATCCCGCACACGGTCCGGATTTCCGGGGAATCTCTTGTCTGACAAATGAATTTTTTTCTGACGCCCCGGATTTTCTTTGCATTTGCCTGGCGTTTGTGGTATGCTATGCTTGTTTTATTGTATGCCTCCGGCTTTCGCCAGGGGCAGGGTACGGGATTCACCCCGTCAGATACGGATCAGATACGGAAAGGAAGAAACCATGGGACTTTTGAAAAAGCTGTTCGGGGATTACAGCTCCCGGGAATTAAAATCCATTTACCCCATTGTAGACAAGATCGAGGCCATGGCGGAGGAGTACAAGGCCATGACCGATGCCCAGCTCCAGGGCAAGACGGCGGAGTTTAAGCAGCGTTTGGCCGCCGGGGAGACCTTGGACGACATTCTCCCGGAGGCTTTCGCCACGGTCCGGGAGGCGGCGGACCGGGTCCTGGGCCTGCGTCCCTACCGGGTACAGCTGGTGGGCGGCGTGGTCCTCCATCAGGGGCGCATCGCCGAGATGAAAACCGGTGAGGGCAAGACCCTGGTGGCCACCCTCCCCTCCTACCTCAACGCCCTGACCGGACGGGGCGTCCATATCGTCACCGTCAACGACTACCTTGCCAAGCGGGACAGCGAGTGGATGGGCAAGGTCCACCGCTTTCTGGGCCTGAAAGTGGGCCTCATTGTCCACGGCCTCACCTCCCCCCAGCGCCAGGTGGCCTATAACGCTGACATCACCTACGGCACCAACAACGAAATGGGCTTTGACTACCTGCGGGACAATATGTGCATCTACCGCCATGAGCTGGTCCAGCGGGGCCACGCCTTCGCCATTGTGGACGAGGTGGACTCCATCCTCATCGACGAGGCCAGGACCCCCCTCATTATCTCCGGCCAGGGGGAGAAGTCCACCCAACTGTACGATATGGCGGAGATGCTGGTGGCCCGGCTGAAAAAGTTCGTGGTGGTCCAAGTGGACAACAAGGAAGAGGAAGAGGACGCGGTTCCCCCGGACGTGGACTATGTGGTGGATGAAAAGGCCAAAACCGCCACCCTCACCGCCCACGGCATCGCCCAGGCGGAGGAGTTCTTTCACCTGGAAAACCTGGCGGATCCCGCCAACGCCACCATCTCCCACCACATCAACCAGGCCCTCCGGGCCCACGGCACCATGAAGCGGGACGTGGACTACGTGGTCAAGGACGGGGAGATCATCATCGTGGACGAGTTCACCGGACGGCTCATGTTCGGCCGCCGGTACTCCAACGGCCTTCATCAGGCCATTGAGGCCAAGGAACACGTAAACGTCAACAGCGAGAACAAGACCCTGGCCACCATCACCTTCCAGAACTACTTCCGGCTCTATGACAAGCTCTCCGGCATGACAGGCACCGCCATGACAGAGCAGGAGGAGTTCGGCACCATCTACAATTTGGACATCGTGGAGATCCCCACCAACCGTCCCAACGCCCGGAACGACCACCATGACGTGGTCTACAAGACGGAGGCCGGAAAGTTCCGGGCCGTCATCGAGCAGATCCGGGAGTGCCACGCCAAGGGCCAGCCCGTGCTGGTGGGCACCGTGTCCATTGAGAAAAACGAACTGCTGTCCAAACTCCTGGCGCGGGAGGGCATCCGCCACAACCTGCTCAACGCGAAAAACCATGAGCGTGAGGCGGAGATCGTGGCCCAGGCGGGAAAACTGGGGGCCGTGACCGTGGCCACCAATATGGCCGGCCGCGGCACCGACATCATGCTGGGGGGCAACGCGGAGTACCTGTCCCGGGCGGACCTGGTGAAGGCCGGGTATCCCGAGGAGGTCATTGTGGACGCCACGGGCTATGCCGAGACCGCCGATCCCGCCATTTTGGAAGCCCGGGCCCTGTTCGCGGAGAAAATGGCCCTGCACAAGGCCGAAATTGCCCGGGAGGCGGAACAGGTGGTGGCCGCCGGGGGCCTGTTCATCATCGGCACGGAGCGCCACGAGTCCCGCCGCATTGACAACCAGCTGCGGGGCCGGGCCGGACGGCAGGGGGATCCCGGTGAGACCCGGTTCTACATCTCCCTGGAAGACGATCTCATGCGCCTGTTCGGCGGGGACCGGATCACCGGCCTCATGGACCGGCTGGATCTGGACGAGGATACCCCCATTGAAAACCGGATGCTGACCCGGGCCATTGAGAGCGCCCAAACCACGGTGGAGTCCCGGAACTTCCAGTCACGGAAATCCGTGCTGGAATACGACGATGTCATGAACAAGCAGCGGGAGATCATCTACTCCCAGCGCCGCCAGGTGCTGGACGGCATGGATATCCAGGATACCATCCTGAATATGATGCACACCTCCATCGAAAACCATCTGGCCCCCTTCTTCACCGACAACGCCGTTTTGGACGCGGAGGGGTGCAAAGAGGCCCTAAAAGAACTGGAAGGGATGTTCTTCCTGCCCGGGGCGGTCCCCGCCAAAGACGGCACGGATGAAAATACCCTGTCCGCCGCCTGTATCCAGGCCGCCGAGGCCACCTATCAGGCCAAAGAGGCCCAGGTCAACGCCATTTCCGCGGAGGAATTGGCGGCGGGCCGCCCCTTCCCGGATATGCGGGAGCTGGAACGGGTCATTATGCTGCGGGTGGTGGACGAGTACTGGATGGACCACATTGACGCCATGGACGATCTGAAACAGGGCATCCGCCTCCAGTCCTACGGCAACAACAACCCCGTGGACGTGTATAAACGGGAGTCTTTGCAGATGTTTGAGGAGATGGTGTCCGCCATCCAGGACGAGACGGTCCGCCGCCTCTACGCCGTGCGGGTGAAGAAGAACGAAGAAGTCAAGCGGGAGCGGGTGGCGAAAACCACCGTGGAGAACGTAGGCGGGGACGGTACCGCCCCCAAGAAGAAGCCCCAGAAACGCTCCGCCCCCAAGGTGGGCCGCAACGAACTGTGCCCCTGCGGCAGCGGCAAGAAGTTTAAGAAGTGTACCTGCGCGGAGTACCATCCGCAGTACCGCTCCGTGTAAACGCGCACAAAGCAAGCGCACGCAAGGTATGTAAAGTATTCCCCCTGTTCGCGGTCTGGGAACAGGGGGGCGCTTTTCCCGGAGGTGTCCTATGGCGTTCCACACCCATGAACAAGACGGCCTTACTTGGCTGTCCTCGGATCTGCTGGAAGTCCCTCACGGCTTCTCCACCCGTCAAGGGGGCGTGTCCCGGCCCCCCTGGGACAGTTTGAACTTAGGCCCTGGCCGGGGGGACGACTTGGACGCCGTCCAGGAGAACTGCGCCCGGTTCTGCGGCAGTCTCGGCATGGATTCCGCCCGGGTGGTCATGGCTAAGCAAATCCATGAAACCACCGTGCGGTTGTGTACCCCGGAGGACGCCGGAAAGGGCCTGTACCGGGACCGGGATTACACCGCCGATGCCCTCCTCACCCGGGAACCGGACCTTCCTCTGATGGTCTTTTCCGCCGACTGCGGCACGATTCTGCTCCACGATCCTGTGAGCAAAGCTGTGGGAGCGGTCCACGCCGGATGGCGGGGCTGCGCGGCGGGGATCCCGGCAAAGGCGGTCAACCTGCTGGTACGGCGCTTCGGCGCGGATCCCGCCCGTCTCCGGGCGGCTCTGGGTCCCTGTATCGGCCCCTGCTGCTTTGAAACCGATGGAGATGTGCCCCACGCCATGCGAAATGCCCTGGGAGAGGCGGCGGAGGCGTATCTGACGCCCCAGAGGAACAAGTGGCACGTGGATTTGGCGGGACTAAACCGGCTGTGGCTGTTGCGCTCTGGCATTCCGCCGGAACAAATCGACGTATGCGGCCTGTGTACCGCCTGCCGTCCCGACCTCTTCTGGTCCCACCGGAAAATGGGGGAAGCGCGGGGCGTCCAGGCCGCTGTGATCATGAGGAGGTCTGTGCTGTGAAACGTTTGTGCCTGATTGCCCTGTGCCTTCTGCTGGCCCTGCCCCTGTGCGGCTGCTGGCAGGAGGAGCCCATGGAGGACGCCAGTCCCGTACCTCTGGGGACCGCGCCGGAACCCCCCCGGGACGCCTCCCAGAACTCCCAGCTGCCGGACCGGTTCTCCCTGCCCTATGAGCCGGACCACACCCTGGATCCCATCGACTGCCCCGACGGGATGCAGCAGGTCGTTGGCTCCCTGCTCTATGAGGGCCTGTTCCGCCTGGATCCCAGGCTGGAACCGGAACTGTGCCTGTGCGACAGTTACAGCCACAGCGAGGACTTCACCTTCTATACCTTCGTCCTCCGGCCGGGAGCCGCTTTCTCCACGGGCCTTCCCCTGACCGCCGAACACGTGAAAACCGCCTTGGACCGGGCCAGGGAGTCCCGGCGCTACGGTGCCCGTCTGCGGCAGATTGAGGAGATCACCGCCGCCGGGGACACCCTCTTTGTCACCCTCTCCGCCCCCAACAGCGGCCTGCCTGCCCTGCTGGACGTGCCCATCTCCACGGAACGGGAGGGCGGCGGCGTCCCCCTGGGCACCGGGCCGTATTACTTCGCCCGGGAGGACGGCGGGGCCTGGCTCATCGCCAATCCCGGCTGGGGACAGGGAAACCAGCCGGTGGAGCGGATCTTCTTGGAGGAATCCCAGAACGCCCTGCTGTACCGCTTCACCTCCCGGGACGTGCAGCTCATTGTGGCGGACCTGACCGCCGCCTCTCCCGCCGGATTCACGGGAGATATCCGCTATCAGGACGCCGCCGCCACCTCAATGCAGTACTTCATTTGCAACATCGACCGGGATCCCCTGAACCGGGCGGAGTTCCGCCGGGCCCTGTCCCTGGGGATTGACCGCTCCCGCCTGGTCAGCGGCTTCCTGTCCGGACACGCCCTGCCCGCCATGTTCCCTGTCTCCCCCGCCTCTCCCCTGTATCCGGCGGACCTGGAAATCGCCTATACCCCCTTCGCCCTGTCCTCCGCCTTAACGGACATGGGCTGGTCCGGGGGACGGACCCTGGTCCTCCTTGCCAGCGCGGAAAACACGTTCAAGGCCTCCATCGTCCAGTCCGTGGCGGAGACCTTTGAACAGGCGGGCATCTCCGTGGAGACCCGGATTCTGCCCTGGGAGGAGTATTTGGCGGCCCTGGAAGCCCGGGATTTCGATCTGTGCTACTGCGAGACCCGCCTGAGCGCCGACTGGGATCTCACGCCCCTCCTGGCCTCCTGGGGTTCCCTGAACTACGGCGGCTGGTACGGACAGCGGACCGATTCCCTCCTGAACGCCTTTGCCGCCGCGCCGGACCGTCCCGCCGCCATGCGGGCGCTGTGCGAACTGCTGCGGGACCAGTTCCCCATTCTGCCGGTGTGCTTCACCAGCAGTTCCGTCCTGACATTGCCGGATGTGGTGGAGAAACTGCGGCCTACCGCGGCGGAGCCCTTCTATAACCTGACGGAGTGCGTGATCCACCTGTCCCAGGAGGGAGAATAAGCGGGAGAAATCCGGCACAAATTCCGTTGCAAATCCGAAAGAGTGTGCTATAATTCCCTTCAGCGGGAATTCTATTATCTACACGAAAGGCGGCGCGACATGGAAAAATTGGCGATCTTTATGGCGGACGGCTGTGAGGAGATCGAGGGCCTGACCGTGGTGGATCTGCTGCGGCGGGCGGGCATCCCCATTGAAATGCTGTCCCTGCAGGACAGCACCCAGGTCCGGGGAAGCCACGGCATCGTCTTTGAGGCGGATCTGACCTTGGAACAGGCGGATCTGTCCGCCTACACGGGGATTGTTCTCCCCGGCGGAATGCCCGGAACCACCCATCTGAAAGAGAACCCCCTGGTCCGGGACGCGGTGAAAACCTTCGCGGCGGCGGGCAAGCTGGTGGCGGCCATCTGCGCCGCGCCTACGGTGCTTGGCTCCTGCGGCGTCCTGAACGGAAAGGCCGCGATCTGCTATCCCGGTTTGGAGGACCAGCTGACCGGGGCTGTGGTCCGGAAGGAGCCGGTGGTGGAGGACGGCAACCTCATCACCAGCCGGGGCATGGGCACCGCCATTCCCTTCGGCCTGGCCATTGTGGCCCGGTTCCAGGGACAGGCCGCGGCGGAGGCTTTGGCAGAGAAAATCGTCTTTCAACAGTAAAACGTCACACAGGCCGCCTCCGTCAGGAGGCGGCCTGTATCTTTTAGAGCGGCTGTTTCTGCGGGATGTCTGCGGGTTTCCGCTTGCGGTGAACCTGCCTGACGCAGACATCCATGACCGTTGAGAACAAAATCGTAAGCGCGTAGTACAGAAGCACGCGGATATACATTGGAAACGGCGTATGGAACCGGCTCATGACAGCGGCCAGACAGCGAATTGCCCGCCCCACAACCCAGTGTGAAAGGAACATGGGAAGGGACAGTTCTCCCAAAAAGGAAAACCCCTTCCATCTTAGGGCCGCGGTATCACTGCACATGGAGAGCATCAGCGTGGATCCCGTAAATATCGCAAGATATATCGTCCGGTAATACCGGATGTTCCAATATGTCAGGAGGATGCAGAGGGTAAAACACAGCACTTCGAGGACGGTGAGCAGGGCACGTTTGGCGCGGGGAAAGGAAACGGATTGTAAGAGCGCGCCGAAGCGAAAGGACAGAACCCCCAGGGACATCCAGACAAACCCGCGCAGGAGCGCCGCAATGCCGCTGGTGGACTGGCCAAAGGTCACCCATCTGCCAATACAGACAATCGGGAGAAGCCAGCACAGGATGTTGGTGAAGAAATCGCGGCAGCGCAGCAACAGATAGGAGAGCAGCGGCGTAAGGAGCGCAATGGCCGATATGTACCACGTTGTCCCATCGTGAGGGGTCCCGATACCCGCCGCGGTGAGCTGCAGCAGTTCAAAGGGCAGATTCGTCAGCAGGCCCAGCACCTCCCCCGGGCTCCCATGATCCGCCACTATTACGAAGGCTTCCAGAACGTAGGCCGCCAAAATACAGGGAACCGCATACCACATGGTTCTCTGCATCTTTTTTAGGGTATACCGCACGGATTCCCGGGCATAGGCTTCCGGGGGAATCTCCGGTGTCCCGGCAAAATGCCGGGCGGTATAATAGCCGCTTAGCAGGAAGAAAAATTCCACGAAGATCCAGGCTTCCGAAAATGGGTATCCCTCTTCCGCGCCCAAAAGGCTTAGATGAAACGCCATAATGAGCAGCGCGCATAGGAACCGCAGAAAATCGCACATTCTGTTTCTCTCGAGCATACTGTCACCTCAAAAACTACAAAGGCGAAACTGAAAGCGAACTTTTTTTACTATAACACAGCCTTCCTCCGTTTGCAAGTCCCGGATTTCTAAGAAAAAGGCAAAAGAGAGACAGCGGCGGTCCGCGCTTGCAGACCGCCGCTGTTCATGTGATTGTTCGCCGCCGGACAAACTTTCCAACTCTCCGAAGAAATCCGTGCGTTTATCCCCCTCAGTCCAATACCGCCCAGCGGATTGGCTCCGCGCCCTGGGAAACAAGATGCCCGTTGGCCCGGGAGAAGGGACGGCTTCCCAAAAAAGCCGGGATTCCTGGGCTTCCCTTTCGTGCCCCCAGGGGAGACGGGTGGCTGGAACAAATAGCCCTGGGGTCCTCCCTGGAGAGGCCGTACCGGAACGCCGTCTCCCGGGCCTTCCCGCCCCACAGCAAAAACGCGGTCGGATAGGACAGGGACAGGCAGATCCGCAGGATCTCTCCCGTCACCCTCTGCCAGCCCCATGAGGCGTGGCTCTGGGGTGCCCCCGCCCGGACCGTCAGTACCGCGTTCAAAAGCAGAACGCCCTGCCTGGCCCAGGGGGACAGGTCCGGCTCTTTCGGCACCGGACAGCCCAGATCTTCCGAGAGTTCCCGGTAGATGTTCCGCAGGGACGCCGGGATCTTCTGCCCCCGGTTGGCGGAGAAGGCCAGGCCGTTGGCAACGCCCACAGTGGGATAGGGGTCCTGGCCCAAAATCACGCACCGGACCTTCTCCGGCGGCGTCAGTTCCAGGGCGCGGAACACGCAGTCCCCCGGGGGAAGCACCGCCTCCCCCGTTTGCCGCAAGTCCTCCGCCCACCGGAACAGGTCCTCCGCCAGGTTCAGAATCTCCGGCTCCATCCGCTGCGCCCATGGGACAGGCAGCATCTTACTTCTTGAGATCCGCCGCCAGGGCGTCCGCCAAGGCGTCCAGATCCGACAGGCTCTGCTCCCGGAGGCTGGAGTTCACCGTCACGTCGCTGTCCAGCACCGTCATCTTCTTCATGCCCGCCAGAGCCTCTTTCATGAGCTTGCCGGACTGAATGGCCCAGGAGCCGTTTTCAATGATGGCGCAGGTGCGGTTTTGCAGGTTCAGGGCCTTCATGTCCGCCAGGAAATTGTGCATGGGCGGGAAAATTCCCAAATTGTACGTGACGGAGGCCAGCACCAGGTGGCTGTACTTGAACAGGTCGGAGATGAGATAGCTCACATGGGTGCTGGACACGTCATACATCCGGGTGTTCAGGATGCCCCGCTCCACCAGTTTCGCCGCCAGGATCTCCGCCGCGTTCTCCGTGTTGCCGTACATGGAGGCGTAGACAATCATGACGCCCTGTTCTTCCGGCGTATAGGTGCTCCAATGCTGGTACTTGTCCAGAATGTAGGGGATCATGCCCTCGGCGGAGGCCCGCCACACGGGTCCGTGCAGGGGGCAGATGAACTGGATCTCCAGTCCCCCCGCCTTTTTCAGCAGGGCCTGGACCTGGGGGCCGTACTTGCCCACGATGTTCGTATAGTACCGCCGGGCGTCGTCTATCCACTCCCCGGCAAAGTCATACTCGTCGGCAAAGAGTTTGCCGTCCAGGGAGCGGAAGGAGCCAAAGGCGTCGGCGGAGAACAGGACGCCGTTGGTGGTGTCAAAGGTCACCATGGCCTCCGGCCAGTGGACCATGGGGGCGTTCACAAAGGTCACCGTGTGCTTTCCGAAGCACTCCGTCTCCCCCTCCTTCACCTGCCGGACCTTCTCCGGCTCCACAGGATAGCCGAAGTTCCGCAGGAAGGTAAAGGCCTTGGGGGTCATAATCAGCTTCACGTCCGGCCAGCGCAGCAGCACTTCCTCCAAAGAGGCGGCGTGGTCCGGCTCTACATGGTTGATCACCAGATAGTCCAGAGGCCGCCCGTTCAGCACGGCCTTGATGTTCTCGATGAACTGCCGTCCCACGGCCCAGTCCGCCGTGTCAAAGAGCACCGTCTTTTCGTCCAGCAGGACATAGGCGTTGTAGGACACGCCGTGGTACAGGGGATGGATGTTCTCAAACAGGGCCAGACGCCGGTCGTTGCCGCCTACCCAGTACAGATCGTCCGTCACTTTCCGAAAGCAATTCATACTCTCTACTCCTCCTTATGGTCTTACGGTGGGTCAACACTCAGACTTCAATCTCAAGGAACGCATCAGGGGTCTCGCCGCAGTCGGGGCACATCCACCCGGCGGGCAGGTCCTTGAACGCCGTGCCCGGCTTGACCTCTCCCTCCGGATCGCCCTTGAGGGGATCG
>CAJOHW010000012.1 GCA_905234565.1 uncultured Oscillibacter sp.
CCTTTCTGTCCTACACTGCCTGTTTCTTTCAGCTTTCAGTGTACCACATTTGGAGCCATCTGTCTTGCTTTTTCTTCGTTAATTTTGGAACATGCCCAAAAATGCCAGACCTATTTTTCCATATTTTCCGTTGTCTGTCCAGTGTACTTCTCTTTTACCGCTTACATTTGAAATGAAGTAAGTGGTATGTATGGGGTAGGCAAACAGGCACGGTTCCTCAGCGGGAACCGTGCCTGTTGTTTTTTCAGCGTCTCAATCAAACGGCAATGCCGGTTTCTTGCAGGGAGCGCAGAAAGCCGCTGTCATCCGTTCCCGCAATCAGCAACACCGGTTCAATCTCATCACTGACCGCTCTGGTCAGTTTCCACAGCTTAGAGACTGCCGCGAGGTAATCCGTCTGCACCTGACTTACAACTACGGCAATGTCAATATCACTGTCCCGGGAGGCAGTTCCCCTAGCGTACGAGCCGTAGAGGTAAATAGCCTCGGTGTCCATATTCTGGCGGACCAGCTGGGCATATCCTCTGGCGGTATTCAGCGCTTCGTTTTCAGCCATGCCAGCAACGCCTCCGTTTCTAAAATCATCTTTTCACACCGATTCTGCGTCAGAGAAGCAAGAAGCATGGACCGGTTCAGAGGATACCTCGCTTCAATGTTCAGAGGCCCCAGTATATCAAGGAGAGATAACTGTTCCTCGCTGAGATCCTCCCGGATTCCGCTCAAGGTAGAAAGTTTCAAAAGCCTATGGATATAAGGAAGTTCTTTATCCGGATACTTGGAGACAAAAATTCCTTTCAAGGCTTTTTCAATCGTCTGGTGGCACATAAATCCTACATACAGATATCGTTTCGTTTCCAACATTGCTTTTGCCGTCTGCAAGTCATAATCAGCGCTTTCAAACCAGTATTCCTGCCGATGATACTCATTCATGCGCGGCCCTGCCTCTCTTTCGGCAAGCAAACATCAAAAACTCCCCCGGTACACCGCCGACATTCCCTTGTATGTCTCATAGCAGTCCAGTTTGGCCACCACCTCAAAGGGCGCGTGCATACTCAGCACCGGAACCCCGGCGTCAAGCGTGGTGATGTTCCGCTGGGCCATGTACGCCGCCACAGTGCCGCCGCCGCCGGCGTCCACCTTGCCCAGTTCAGAGATCTGCCAGAGGACGCCGTTCTCGTCAAAAATACGCCGGATCCAGGCCACAGTCTCCGCGTCAGCGTCGGAAGCGCCGGATTTCCCCCGGGCCCCGGTGTATTTGCACAGGCCGATGCCGTAGTTCAAATAGGCCGCGTTGCGCTTGTCGTAGACCTCCGCGTAATCGGGGTCAAAAGCGGCGGTCACATCGGCGCTGAGGCAGAAGGACTTCTCCCGGCACACCCGCAGCGGCACATTCTGGGCGGCGCACAGGTCCTCCAGGAAGGTGTCAAAGGCGGCGGAACGCATTCCCGTCACGCCTTCGGAGCCGATCTCCTCCTTGTCCGCCAGGAGACAGAAGGCGGTTTTCTCCGGGGTCTCCCGCAGATCCAGCAGGGCTTTCAGGGCGGCGTAGGCGCACACCCGGTCGTCCTGTCCATAGGAGCCGATGAGGGAGCGGTCGATTCCAATTTCACAGGCCTCAAAAGCAGGGACAGCTTCCAGTTCTGCGGAGGCGAAATCGTCCTCCGTCATACCGTACTTCTCATGGAGCAGCTGCATGACAGACAGCTTCACCCGTCCGGCCTCCTCTCCGGGCCCGATGGGACGGCTGCCCACCAGGATGTTCAGCGTCTCGGCGGGAATGGCGGTGGACAGAGGCTTTTTCGCCTGTTCCTGCCCCAAATGGGGCAGGAGATCCGTGATCACCAGTTTCGGATCTCCCGGCTCTCCCCCCAGGTTCACAGGCACCACCGTGCCGTCGGTCCGGACCACCACCCCCCGCAGTTCCAGGGGAATCGTCACCCACTGGTACTTCCGCAGGCCCCCATAGTAGTGGGTTTTCAGCCAGGCCAGTTCCCCGTCCTCATAGAGGGGGGTGGGTTTCAGGTCCAGACGGGGGGAGTCGATGTGGGCGGCGGCGATCTGGGTACCCTGTGAAAGGGGACGCTTCCCGATATAGGCCAGCATCACAGACTTGCCCCGGTTGCAGACGTAGAACTTGTCCCCGCTCTTTACCTCCATGCCCCGGACAAAGGGCCGGTAGCCCTGTTCCTCCGCAAGACGCACGGCCTCCGCCGCGCACAGCCGCTCGGTTTTGCCCGTGTTCAGAAATTGGAGGTAGCCCTTGCAGTAGTCCTCCATGGCGGGGAGAGTATCGGCCTCCGTCTTATCATAGCCGTTCTTTCTGCCGCTTAGGAGCTTCTTTTTCAGCTCTTTGTACTGATCCTGTTCTTTCTTTTCCTCAGTCATCGTAATTCTCTGCCTTTCTGTTGATTCCATATCGTTTTTCTTCCCGCAGTTCGTCGATCAGCCGCCGGAAGAAGATCCGCACATCTTCCCGGAAAGACTCCGGCGTCTCCGCCGCGTTGCCCAGTTCATAGTCGCACTTGCTCCGGTAAAACTCGTCGGTTTTCTGGGCGGAGATCCGGAGCCGGGCATAGTCCTCGGAGATCCCGTCCCGGGCCATGATCCGCCGGACCCGCAGTTCAATGGGGGAAGTGACGGCAATGGTCCGGTCGCACAGGCGGTCCAGGCCGCTCTCAATGAGGGAAATGCCGTCCACAGCGCAGATCCCCGTCTTGACATCGGCGATCCGCCGCTCCAAATCCGGCAGCAGGTGTTTATAGACGATGCTGTTCAGGCGGCTCATGCGGTCCGGCTTGGAGAACACCTCCTGGCCCAGGGCTTTCCGGTCCAGCACATCATCCAGGCTGAATACCCCGGGGAAACTGGCGTTGATCTCGTTGCGCAGGGACTGGTTTTCATCCAGCAGGGCGCTGTACAGTTTGTCGCAGTCGATGACGCTGCCGCCCATCTCCTTGAGCACCTCCAAGGCGGTACTCTTTCCCGCGCCGCTGCCGCCGGTGATCCCCAAGATGATGCGCTGATCGTCGGATTCCACCACATGGAATCCGGCGGCCCGTTTCAGCCGGTTCCCTACGGCAAGGCCAATCCCCCGGCTGTCCGGGCACTGGGCCAGTATCTCCGTGACGGTGCTCAGGTCGAAGGAGCGCAGCAGGTGGAACAGCCTCTGGGCGTGCATCTGCTTGTCCTCATAGGGCCCCAGGGACCGGACCACCTGATGGGGGAACAGGCGGGTAAACTCGTCAAAGCAGATCACGCCAGTGTTGGGACCCACCCGGCTGGCGATCTCCCGGGCGCTGGCCTCCGGATCCCCGGTGAACACGGTGATGGGGGCGTTGGGAGCATAGTGGCGGTACTTCATGCCGGGGGCCCGGGGCTTCTCCTCCTCGGGCAGCAGTCCTGTCACCGCCTTGTCCACGGTAATGGGCCCGATGATCCGCTCCAAAGCCTCCACGGACACGCCGCCGGGACGCAGCAGCCGGGGCTGTTCTCCCGTGAGATCCAGGATGGTGGACTCTACTCCCACAAGGCAGGGCCCCCCGTCCACCAGGCCGTCGATCTTGCCCTCCATGTCTTCAATGACCTCCTGGGCGGTGGTGCAGCTGGGTTTCCCGGACAGGTTGGCACTGGGGGCCGCGATGGGCACCCCGGCCTCCCGGATGATGGACAAGGTCACCTGGTTGTTGGGGCAGCGGACCGCCACGGTGTCCAGTCCCGCCGTCACCACGTCCGGCACCACGCTTTTGCGCTTCAAGACCAGGGTCAGGGGGCCGGGCCAGAACTTCCGGGTCAGCACATAGGCCAGGGGCGGGATCTCCTGGCAGTACCGGGGCAGCCACTGCTGTCCGGTGATGTGGAGGATCAGAGGGTTGTCCTGGGGACGGCCCTTGGCCTCAAAGATCCGCTGTACCGCCTTTTCGTCCAGGCCGTTGGCCCCTAAGCCGTAAACCGTCTCCGTGGGGATGACCACCAGGCCCCCGTCCCGCAGGATCCGGGCGGCGGCGCGGATTTTGTCCTCAATGTCCTGTTTTTTGCCTTTGGTGTCCCGCAGGTCGTAGTAGACTGTTTCCATGGGAATGATCGCCCCTCTCTGTGGTGATGCTCGCGCCCGTTCAGATCTTCCCGATCTTCCGGATGATAGATTCGGTTTATAGATTTGCCAGCTGGTTTGCCCGATCCGCCGCCATCAGCGCGTCCAGAATCGGATCCAGATCCCCGTCCAGCACAGCGGGAAGCTGGTGGAGCGTCAGGCCGATCCGGTGGTCGGTGACGCGGCCCTGGGGGAAATTATAGGTGCGGATCCGCTCAGACCGGTCCCCGGATCCCACCTGCTGTCTGCGGTCCGCCGCCTCTGCGGCGGCGTTTTTCTCCCGCTGGCGTTCCAGCAGCCGGGACCGCAGCACCTTCATGGCCTTGTCCTTGTTCTTATACTGGCTCCGCTCGTCCTGGCACTCCACCACCAGGCCCGTGGGCAGGTGGGTGATGCGGATGGCGGACTCCGTCTTGTTGACGTGCTGGCCTCCGGCCCCGGAGGAGCGGTAGGTGTCGATCTGCAAGTCCCTGGGATCGATGGTGAGATCCACTTCCTCCGCCTCCGGCAGAACCGCCACCGTGGCGGCGCTGGTGTGGATACGCCCAGAGGACTCTGTCTCCGGCACCCGCTGGACCCGGTGGACCCCCCGTTCAAATTTCAATCGTCCAAAGGCCTGCTCTCCCTCCACCAGGGCGCTGCACTCCTTCACGCCCCCCAGTTCCGTCTCGTTTAGGTTCAGCAGTTCCAGTTTCCAGCCCCGCCTCTGGGCGTACAGGGTGTACATCCGCAGTAAGGACCGGGCGAACAGGGCCGCTTCCTCCCCGCCGGTGCCTCCCCGGATCTCTAAAATCACGTTGCGGCTGTCGTCGGGGTCCCGGGGAAGCAGGAGAAGTTTCAGTTCCTCCCGGAGCCGATCCTTTTCCGCCCTGGACCGCTCCCAGTCCTCCCGGGCCAGGTCCCGCAGTTCCGGGTCGGACAGCAGGGCCTCCGCCTCCCGCTGGGCCGTCTCCGCCGCCAGGGCGGCCTGATAGACCTCCACCACCGGGGACAGCTCCCGCAGTTCCCTCTGCACCTGCCGCAGCCGCTCCGCGTCCCCATACACGGCGGGATCGGACAGCATGGCCTCCATGCTCTCATAGCGCACCAGCATGGCGTGCAGGGTTTCCTCCATCTCCGATCCCTCCTTCCCTATGTAAGGTTTCTACTTGTTTCCTGTCAGCTTTGGCAGGGCAATGTCAAAGAGGATGGTTTTCACCAGGGCGAAAGGCTCCCGGGCATAGCAGTCCACATTCACCCACCAGGGCAGCGGCGCGGGGACGCCGATGGAGATCAGTCCCTCCGACTGGGCCAGGAGATGGGCCCGGTAGAGGTGAAAGCCGTTGGTGACAAACGCCACGGTGCCGCTCTCCCCGTCGAAGCCCCGCTCTCTCAAAAGGGCGGAGGAATAGCGGAAATTCTGGGCAGTGGAGTGGGATTGATCTTCCAGGATCAGCCGGTCCGCCCAGTCCGGGTGCCGGGACAGGAGATACCGCTTCATGGCCTCCGCCTCCGTCAGGTTCTCCCCCGGCCCCTGGCTGCCGGACAGTACCGCCGGAATCCCGGGATGCTGTTCCAAGTACGCCGCCGCCCGGTCCAGACGGCTTTGCAGGGCCAGGGACGGCACGTCCCCGTTGACCCCGGCCCCCAGGACGATGACCGCGTCCGTGGGCAGGGCGCTGAAATCCCTCCGGGCCTCCATGCAAATCTGGACCTCCGCGCCCAGAAGCACGGCAACCACCGCCGCCAACAGGACGGAAAAGACGCGCCTGCACCATCTCCCGGCCCGGGACCTCTCCGCCCAGCGGCACAGTCCCAGCCAGATCAGGAGAAGGCCGCCTATCTCCCAGCACAGATATTTTAGAAAATGAATGCCGGGGATCAGCCAAAATATCACGCCCAGTACGCCAAAGACTGCGGCGATCCGGACGGTCCGCCTCTCTGTTTCCCTCACGCCTCCGCCTCCATCAGTCCCAGAGCCTCCCAGCGCTCATACAAGCCGTCCAGTTCCGCCTGGACGCTCTCCCGGGCCGTGGACAGCTCCATCAGTTTTTCATAGTCCCGGGCCGCGGCCTCCATAGCGGCGTCCAGTTCTCCCAGACGGGCCTCTGCCTTGGCGATGTCCCGTTCGCACAGTTCCAGCTGTCGTTTCACGGACCGCCCCGGGTTCCGGACCGGTTCCTTTTTGGGTTTCTGCCGCGGAGGTTCCGTCTGTTGGGCCTCCTCCCGGGCCTTCTCCGCCCGATAGAAGGCAAAGCCCATGGGGTAATCCCGAATCCGCCCGTCAGACAGTTCCCACACCCGGGTGGCAAAGCGCTGAAGAAAGTAGCGGTCGTGGCTGACAAAGAGCAGCGCCCCGTCATAGGCCTCCACCGCGTCCTCAATCCACTCCCGGGAGGCGATATCCAAATGGTTGGTGGGCTCGTCCAAAATCAGCAGGTTGATCTCGCTGTCCATGAGCATACACAGCCGCAGACGGCTCTGCTCTCCTCCGGACAGGACGCTGACAGGCTTGAACACGTCCTCTCCCCGGAAATCGTACAGGGCCAGCCGGTTCCGGGCGGAGGGGGCAGACAGGTTCCGCTTCACCGCCAGCAGGCTGTCCACCAGGTTCCAGTCCGGATGTTCAAAGGTGACAATCTGGGGCAGGTACGCCATACGGGTCTGGGGGGCAATGCGAATCCGGCCCCCGTCCGGCGGCTCCTCTCCCATGATGAGCTTCAACAGGGTGGACTTCCCCGCGCCGTTGTCCCCGATGAGGGCGATCCGCTCCCCGCCCTGGATTTTCAAAGACACGTCGGAGAAAAGGGTCCGGTCCCCGTAGGATTTGGCAATCCCCCGCAGGGACAGGGCCTCGTCCCCGGTGAACTCCGCCGCCTGAAACTGGACCCCCAGTTTCCGCCCCTTGACGGGCTTGGAGGCAGTGCGCATCCGCGCAATGCGCTTTTCGATGGAGAAGGCCCGCTTGTGCAGGAGCTCCGTGTTGTGTTCGTGCATTTTCCGGGCAGTTTCGCTGAGGCGGTCAATCTCCGCCTGCTCCTTTTCATACCGCCGCAGCTGCTCCTGATAGCGCCGCTCCTTTTCCACGGCGTAAAAGCTGTAATTGCCGCTGTAAAAGGACAGGGTTCCGTTTTCGATTTCCAGAATCCGCCGGACCGTCCGGTCTAAAAAATACCGGTCATGGGAGATGGCCAGCACCGTGCCGTGAAAGCCCTGCAAGTACTCCTCCAGCCACTCCGTGGCCCGCAGGTCCAAATGGTTGGTGGGCTCATCTAAGAGCAGGATGTCCGTATCCTCTAAAATGAGCCGTCCCAGATTCACCCGGGTTTTCTCCCCGCCGGAGAGGCTGGCAAACAGCTGCCGCCGCTGGGCGGCGGAGATGGACAGGCCGTTGGCGATCTTGTTCACCGCCACGTCCGTGTCATAGCCTCCGAAGCCCTCAAACCGGGCGTACAGGGCGTCGTACCGCCGCAGCAGGGCGCTGTCCGTCTCCCCGGCCTCCATGCGGCAGGTCAGGGCGTCCAGTTCCTCTCCCAGTTTTCGGAGGCGCGCAAAGGCGGAGCGCAGAACGTCCTCCACCGTGTACTCCGGCGGATAAACGGGGATTTGGGAGATAAGCCCCAGCCGCCGCCCGGGGGCGAAAACCAGCTGTCCGGCGTCATAGTCCAGCTCTCCCGTGAGGATTTTGAACAGGGTGGTTTTTCCGGCCCCGTTGCGGCCCAGAAGCCCCACCCGTTCTCCCTGTTCAATTTGAAAGGTCAGTCCCTTTAGGAGGGTCTTGCCCACCTCAAAGGACTTCTCCAAATCTTTCGCCTGTATCTCAATCATAGCATTCTCATGTCGTGTCTGTCATATCGTTTTCTTACTGAAAGGCCGCTGTCAACTGTCCCACAATCTCCCCGAAGCGCATGGCGTGGGAGGCCTTCACCAGCATGGCGCTGCCCGGCTCCCACTGGCGGATCAGCTCCGGCATGGCCTCCTCCCGGGTGTTGAAGTGCCAGGCGTCCCCGCCGTTTTCCTCCGCGCCCTGGGCAATGCCCGCGGCCCGCTCCCCGATGGCCACCACGGCGTCGATGCCCAGCATGGCGGTCAGGGCACCGATGTTGTAGTGGGCCTGGTCAGCGAAGCCTCCCAGTTCTCCCATGTCCCCTAAGACCGCAATGCGCTTGTCGCACTCCGTCCGGGACAGGACTTCCAGGGCGGCGGTGACGGACTGGGGATTGGCGTTGTAGCAGTCGTCTAAGAGGATCCGTCCTTCCCGGAGTTTCAGCACCCGCATTCGGGAGCCGGAGGGGGAGAAGGACGCCACCCCCCGGACAATCTCCTCCCGGTTTAGGCCCAACTCCTCCCCCACCGCCACTGCCATGGCGGCGGGCCAGACCATATGGGCCCCGGGGGCGGAGAGTTCCACATCGTACCGGTCCCGGGGGGTCTGGACGGTGCAGGAGATGCCGTTGATGCTGTGATCCCGATAGTCCACAATCCGGACCTGACAGCGCTCCGCGTAGCCGCACAGCACCGTCCGGAAAGGAAGGTCCAACGTCCGCAGCAGAGGATCGTCCCCGTTCAAAATGACCAGACCCTTCTCGTTCAAGTGCTGGAAGATCTCGCACTTGGCCTTCAAAATCCCCTGACGGCTGCCCAGGTATTCGATGTGGGCGTCCCCGATGTTGGTGATGATGGCCACGTCCGGCCGGACAATGCGGCCCAGATACGCGATCTCCCCGGCGTGGTTCATGCCAGTCTCAATTACCGCTGCCTGGTGTTCCGGCGTCAGGCGCAGGAGGGTCAGGGGCGTGCCGATGTCGTTGTTGAAGTTCTCCGGAGTTTTCAGCACCCGGAGTTTCGCCTCCAAGGTGGCGGCAATCAGGTCCTTAGCGGTGGTTTTGCCCACGCTGCCCGTGATCTGGACGAAGGGGATCCGGGATTCCAGGCGGCAGAACGCCGCCAGGTCCCCCAAGGCTGTCCGGGTGTCCGGCACCCGGATGTAGAATTTGTCCTCCCGAAGAACCTCCGGCGTCCGGGCGCACAGGCACCCCGCCGCTCCATCATTTAGGGCGGCGTCCAGATAGTCGTGGCCGTCGAAGCGCTCTCCGATAAGGGGGATGAACAGGCAGCCGGGGTCCAGGCGGCGGCTGTCCGTGGAGACAGCGGAGACCAGGGGAGAGACAGTGGCCGGATTCAGCCACACGCCTCCCACGGCGGCGGCGATCTCCCCCGGATTCATGGCCCTCATGCCCGCCGCTCCAATTCTAAGGACCGGCGGACAATCTCCTCACAGAGGGTATTGTAGTCCATGCCGATGGCCGCAGCCTCCTTGGGCACCAGACTGGCGGGGGTCATGCCCGGGAGGGAGTTGACCTCTAAGCACCAGAACTGCCCCGCTTCATCCAGCAGAAAGTCTGTCCGGGAGTAGACTTCCAGCCCCAGGGTCCGATGGAGCAGCAGGGCAAGCCGCCCCGCCGCCTCCTGCTGGGCAGGGGAAACCGGCGCGGGACACACCTCCCGCGCTCCGCCGGACTGGTATTTCGCGGCGTAGTCGAAGTCCTTTACAGCCGGGAGAATCTCCACCGCCGGAAGGGCCCGGTCGCCCAGGACACCTACGGTCAGTTCCCGGCCGTAGATCCGCTCCTCCCACAAAACGCCGCCGCCATAGTCCAGAGCCCGCCGGAGGGCGTCCTCCAGACCGGGGCGGTCCTCCGGGAGAAAGACTCCCAGAGAGGACCCGCCGGTGGTGCATTTGACCACGCAGGGCAGGGGCAGTTCCCGGGCCACAGCGGGGATCTCCTGGGGCGTGTAGTGCAAAAGGCCCCATTTGGGCGTGGGGATCCCGGCAGACTCCATCATGCGCTTAGTCATGGCCTTATCCATGGCAAGACCGGAGGCCAGATAGCCGCTGCCGGTGTAGGGGATGCCCAGGAGGTCAAAGGCGGCCTGGACCCGGCCGTCCTCTCCGTCCCGGCCGTGGAGGCCCAAAAACACCAGATCCGCCCGGGTGCAGAGTTCCAGCACATGGGGGCCGAAGAGGGACCGTCCCCCTCCGGCGCGGCTGTTCCGCACTGCCTCCAAATCCGGCTCCCGGGGACTGATGGCGCTGTCGGGACACAGGCCGTCCGGGGCGTCAAAGAGGGCGTCCAGGTCCTCCGGCACGGTTTCCAAACCGAAAAACAGGTCCACAAACACCGCCCGGTGCCCGTTTTGGCGCAGGGCCAGGCACACGGAGCGGGACGTTACCAGGGAGACTGCCCGCTCTGAGGACAGCCCTCCCGCCAATACCACAATTTTCAAGCCAACCGGCCTCCCATCCATGTTCCACATCCGGGATCGGAGAACGGAGCATCTCTTTTCCCTGTTATCAGCGTATTCATTCTACCATATCCCCGTGACGAATACAACTTCTTTTTCCTGACACTGGTGTCAAAGCGCTGACAAACGGTAACAGAAGTCCCCGGATCTATCAGCGCAGAAGTCCCGGCGGCGGGCGGTGGTTGGTGGTCATGGACCGCATTTTGATGCCGGAGACGATGCCCATGGCGGCAAAGAGGGTGAACAGGGAGGAGCCGCCGTAACTGAAAAAGGGCAGGGTGACGCCGATGACGGGCATGACGAACAGGCACATCCCCAAATTGATCAGGGTCTGGGACATGAGCATGGCGGCCATGCCCACACACACGCAGCAGTAGAAGGACGAGACAGCGTTCCGGGCCACGAACAGCACCCGGAAGATAATCGCCGTCAGCAGTAGGATCACGGCCAAACAGCCGATCATGCCCAGTTCCTCCCCGCACACGGAGAAGATGAAGTCCGTATACCGGGCGGGGAGAGAGGCCCCGGAGGGGCTCTGGGTCTGGGTACCGTTTAGAAATCCCTGGCCGAAGACGCCTCCGGAACCCAGGGCCAGCATACTGCGGGTCTGGTGCCACCCCCGGCCCAGGGGGTCATAGGAGTGGTCAAAGATCACCAGAAACCGCTCCTTTTGGTACAGGGGCAGAAGATCCATGGTCCACACCGCCCAGGCCGCGCCCCCGGCTCCGGCAAAGAGCAGCACAAACCACCGCAGGGCCACTCCCGCCGCGAAAGCCATACACAGGAAGATGAAGAAGAACACCAGGGCGTTCCCCATGTCCCGGGACACCGCCACATAGAGAAGCATGAGCCCCAAGGCGTGGCCCGCGATTTGCACCGCCGCGGAGAAGGACTTCAAGTCCCGGGCCTCCTCCCTCAGCCACGCCAGCTGCCAGGCCAGCAGCAGAATGTACGTGATTTTCACCACCTCCGCCGGGCCGATGGAGATGGGGATCCCCGGCAGGCGCAGCCAGGCGGTATTGCCCACTTCCTCCTCCCCGATGCCAAGGGGCGTCAGCAACAGGAGGATCAGCACCACGTTGAACCCCGCGATCCACCGCCAGCGCTTCATTACCAGTTCCAGATCCAGCCGCGCCATGAGGAAATAGGCCCCGATCCCCAGCACCAGGGCCGCCGTCTGGACGATGACGCTCCGGTTTCCCCCCCGATACCGGGTGGCGCTGTAAATCAGGAGAATGCCGTAGAGCGTGGAGGCGGAACAGAGCCCCAGTAAGGCCAAATCCGCCTGCTGAAGGTAATCCGTCAGGAACCATTTGGTCCGGTTCAGCAAGGAAGCCCCTCCTTTCCCTCTTGTCTCACGGCCCCGTACCACGACGCCGCAAATCCCAATGCCCGTGAGTATAGCGCATTTTTCCCCGGATTGCAACACCCGGCAGCGGGAAAAGCGATCCCGCCGCCGGTGCCGCAGAGCCTTGAAAGGCTTTCCAGGCCGAAAGTCTACCGTTCACAGAGGGAAAGATTTTTTCGGATGGTTTTGATGGCTCCCTTTTCCAGCCGGGACACCTGGGCCTGGGAGATGCCCACCTCCCCGGAGACCTCCATCTGGGTCTTGCCCTCGAAAAACCGCAGGGACAGGATCCGCCGCTCCCGCTCGTTCAGACGCTTCATAGCGTCCTTCAGGGCGATGCGGTCCGTCCAGTCCGCGTCGGTGTTCTTGGTGTCCCGGACCTGGTCCATGACGCACAGGGTATCCCCGGCATCGGAGTACACGGGGTCGTACAGTGAAACCGGATCCGCCATGGCGTCCATGGCGAACACTACTTCCTCCCGGGGGATCTCCAATTCCCGGGCAATCTGCTCCACCGTGGGCTCCCGCTCCCCCGCCGCCGTCAGGCGCTCCCGGGCCTGTAACACCCGGTAGGCCGTGTCCCGGAGGCTCCGGGACACCCGAACGGCGCTGTTGTCCCGGAGATAGCGGCGGATCTCCCCTACGATCATGGGCACCCCATAGGTGGAGAACTTTACCGGCTGGCGGATATCAAAGTTGTCAATGGCCTTAATGAGCCCCACGCAGCCCACCTGGAACAGATCATCAGCGTTTTCCCCCCGCCCGGAAAAGCGCTGGATGACGGACAGCACCAGCCGTAGATTCCCCTCAATCAGGGCCGTGCGGGCGGACGTATCCCCCTCTCTGGCCCGGCGCAGCAGTTCCATGGTCTCCTCGTTTTTCAGTACCTTCAGCCGGGCGGTGTTGACGCCCGCGATCTCCACTTTTCCCTGCATTTCGGACGCCTCCTCGTTCTCGGTTCCCCCGTTCCGCTTCCGTAGACTGCCAGAGGCGGAAACGCGGATAGAAAAGAGTATGGCCCGCGGGAGAGCTTCCTATACGGGGAGGTTTTGTCGCTTTGGGCGGCGGCACTCCTTGCAAGAGGCGCTAAGATGTGGTATAATCAGAGGCGAAAATCCTGGGAAAGCGAGGGGAACTGCCATGTCGGACGCTGTGATGTATCAGGTAACCGTGGGCGATCAGACGTACACCTACCCCGCCCATACGCCCTACGCGGAGATTGCCCGCCGGGTCCAGCCCCAGTACCCGGACGAGATTCTGCTGGTGAACCGGGACGGAAAACTGCGGGAACTGCACCGGACCTTGGAGCGGAACTGCCGCCTCTCCATGGTCACCGCCCGGGATAAGCCGGGGATCCAGTCCTATGAGCGAAGCGCCGTGTTTCTGCTGCTCAAAGCCTTTCAGGACACGGTGGGCCGGGAGAATATAGAGCGGATTCTGGTGGACTTCTCCGCCAGCAGCGCCCTGTTCCTCCGGGCCTGGGGGAAATTCACCTTAGACGCGGAACTGCTGGGCCGGGTGGAGGCGCGGATGCGGGCCCTGTCGGAGGCGCGGACGCCCTTGAAAAAGCGCAGCCTCAGCACCGATGACGCCATTGACCTCTTCCACCAGTGCCACATGGAGGACAAGGCCAAACTCTTCCGCTTCCGTATCGACTCCCGGGTGAATGTCTACACCCTGGACGATTTCACCGACTACTTCTACGGCTATATGGTGCCGGACGCCGGGTATCTCCGGGTCTTTGCCCTGGAACCCTATGAGGACGGCTTCCTTCTGCGCCTCCCCACCCAGAAGGACCCCTCCGCCCTGGGGGAGTTCCGGCCCTCCATCAAGGTCTTTCAGGCCCTCCATGAGGACACCGCCCAGGCCCGGGACCTGGGGATCGCCAATGTGGGAGATCTCAACGCCCTGATCTCCTCCGGCGATGTGACGGAGCTGATTCTGTCCCAGGAGGCCATGATGGAAAAGCGCATCGGCGATATCGCAGAGCAGATTGCGAGACACCGTGGGATCCGGTTCGTCATGATCGCCGGCCCTTCCTCCTCCGGAAAGACCACCTTCTCCCACAGATTGTGTACCCAGCTGCGGGCCTGCGGCCTGCGTCCCCACCCCATCGCCACGGACAACTACTTCGTCAACCGGGAGGATACCCCCCGGGACGAGCACGGCAATCTGGACTTTGAGTGCTTAGGGGCTATGGACGTGGAGCAGCTCAACCGGGATATGACGCGGCTCTTGGACGGGGAGACTGTGGAGCTGCCCCGGTACAACTTCAAAAAGGGAATGCGGGAGTACGCGGGAGACTATCTGACCCTGGGCCCCCAGGACATTCTGGTCATTGAGGGCATCCACTGTCTCAACGACGCCCTGTCCTACTCCCTGCCCCATGAGAGCAAGTTCAAAATCTATATCAGCTGCCTCACCACCTTGAATGTGGACGACCACAACCGGATTCCCACCACGGACGCCCGTCTCCTCCGGCGGATCCAGCGGGACGCCCGGACCCGGGGCCACAGCGCCCAGGCCACCATCAAGATGTGGCCCTCTGTGCGCCGGGGAGAGGAGCGGAATATCTTTCCCTTCCAGGACAGCGCGGACGTGGTGTTCAACTCCGCCCTGCTGTATGAGACAGCCCTGATGAAAAGCTATGTGGAGCCCCTGCTCTTTGGCATCTCCCGGGACAGCGAGGAGTATTTGGAGGCAAAGCGGCTGCTGAAGTTCCTGAACTACTTCCTGCCCCTTCCGGCGGACGCGGTGCCCGCCTCTTCCATCCTCCGGGAGTTCACCGGCGGCGGGTGCTATCACGCGTAAGGAGGCGCAAGCGGATGGATGACGGCATCCTTGCCTGCGCGGATTCTCTCTGGCGGGATGGGGGAAGGACGGAGCGCATCGGCGGACAGCCCTTCGCCATGTCCCCCGCCTCCGGCCGCCATGTGCTCATCGCGGGAAACATTTACCGGATTTTCGCGGACTATCTGCGGGGAAAGCAGTGCATCGCCTTTCCGGACAACTTCCTGGTTCACCTGACGGAGAAGGAACACTTCATCCCGGATATGATGGTGGTCTGCGACCGGAGCAAAATCAAAAAGAACTGGGTGGAGGGTGCGCCGGACCTGGTGGTGGAGGTATCCTCCCCCAGCACCGCCCGGCGGGACCTGATCCACAAGCGGAAGGTGTACGGAGAGTGCGGAGTGCGGGAGTACTGGATCGTAGATCCCAAGGGAGAGACCGTGTCCCAGTATCTGCTCTCCGATGGGGAACTGCACCCAGCCGACGTGCTGGTCCAGTGGCATGAGGAGGAGGGGGATCTGGACAACTTAGATCCCCGGGAGCGGGCGGAACTGCGCCCCTCCTTCCATTGCAGCCTCTTTCCGGACCTGGAAATCCGCTTAGACGACATCTTTGAGAACCTCTACTGACAAATACTGACAAACACGGGAGCGAATATGGACGAAAACATTGTATCTGTCCTGGCGTCAGAGCTGGGACGGGAGAAAACCCACATTGAAAACGTGATCCGGCTGCTGGACGAGGGGAACACCATCCCCTTCATCGCCCGCTACCGGAAGGAACTCCACGGGGCCATGGACGATACCGCCCTGCGGACCCTGGAAACCCGGCTTCAGTATCTGCGGGGCCTTCAGGAGCGGCGGGAGACTGTCCGCTCCGCCATTGAGGCCCAGGGAAAGCTGACGGAGGAGCTGTCCGCCGCCATAGAAAGCGCCCAGACTCTGGCGGAGCTGGAGGATCTGTACCGTCCCTACAAGCAAAAGCGCCGGACCCGGGCCACCATCGCCAAGGAGAAGGGCTTGGAGCCTCTGGCGGATCTGCTCTTTTCCCAGGCTTCCGGCGGCCCCCGTCCGGAGGATGCGGCGGCGGCGTATGTGGACGCGGAAAAGGGCGTGGAGACCGTGGAGGACGCCCTGGCGGGGGCCTCCGATATCATCGCGGAGGCCGTCAGCGACGACGCGGCCCTGCGCAAAACCCTACGGCAGTTGGTGGACCGGGAGGGGCAGATCCACTCCGAAGCCGCCACGGAGGAGGACTCCGTCTACCGCCTGTACTATGACTTTACCCGCCCGGTGTCCCGCTTGCAGGGGCATCAGATTCTGGCCATCAACCGGGGAGAAAAGGAGAAATACCTGAAAGTCTCCCTGGAACTGGACCATGACCGGGCTGTCCAGGCGGTGGACCGGGCGGCGGTCCGGCCCGGCTCCCCCTCGTCGGCGTTCGTAAAGGCCGCCGCCCTGGACGGCTACGACCGGCTGATCTTCCCGTCCTTGGAACGGGAGGCCCGCTCCGCCCTGTCGGAGACCGCCTATGAGGGCGCTATCGGACAGTTCGCTCTGAACCTCCGGCCTCTGCTCATGCAGCCACCTGTAAAGGGAAAGGTCACCATGGGTCTGGACCCGGGATACCGCATGGGCTGTAAAGTGGCGGTGGTGGACGGCACGGGCAAGGTGCTGGATACTGCCGTGGTGTACCCCACCTACGGAGAGCGGCAGAAAAAGGAGGCCATTGCGAAGCTCTCCCAGCTCATCCGAAAATACCACGTGGAGCATCTTGCCATTGGCAACGGCACCGCCAGCCGGGAGACGGAACAGATGGCGGTGGAACTGATCCATCAGGAGAACGCCGCCGGAGGGAACGTCAGTTACATGATTGTCTCCGAGGCCGGAGCGTCGGTGTACTCCGCCAGCAAACTGGCGGCGGAGGAGTTTCCCCAGTTCGACGTGAACCTCCGCTCCGCCGTGTCCATTGCCCGGCGCCTGCAGGACCCCCTGGCGGAACTGGTGAAAATCGACCCGCAGGCCATTGGCGTGGGCCAGTACCAGCACGACTGCCCGCCCAAACAGCTGGAAACCGCCCTGGACGCCGTGGTGGAGGACTGCGTCAACGCCGTGGGGGTGGATGTGAACACGGCGTCGCCGTCCCTTTTGCGGCGAGTGTCCGGCCTGACCGCCGCCACCGCCAAGAATATCGTGGCCTATCGGGAGGAACACGGCCCCTTTACGGGAAGAAATCAGCTTTTGAAGGTGCCCAAGTTAGGCCCCAAGGCGTACCAGCAGTGCGCGGGGTTTCTGCGGGTGCCGGAGAGCGGCAACGTATTGGACAACACCGCCGTCCACCCGGAGTCCTATGCCGCGGCGGAGAAACTGCTGTCCCTCATGGGGGCGGGACCGGAGGACGTGCGGCAGGGACGGCTGGGAGATCTGCGAAACCGGGTGAAGGGCTACGGCATGGCCCGGGCGGCGGCGGACACCGGCGTGGGGGTTCTCACTCTCATGGACGTGGTGGGAGAACTGATGAAGCCCGGACGGGATGTGCGGGACGCCCTGCCCCGGCCCATTTTCCGGACGGATGTCATGGAGATCTCCGACCTGAAACCCGGTATGCGTCTCACGGGCACCGTGCGCAATGTGATTGACTTCGGGGCCTTTGTGGACATCGGCGTCCATCAGGACGGGCTGGTGCATATCTCCCAGATCTCCGACAAGTATCTCAAGCACCCCTCGGAGGCCCTGTCCGTAGGGGACGTGGTGGACGTGGTGGTCTTGGAGGCGGATGAGAAGCGCAAGCGGATCAGCCTGTCCATCCGGCAGGCGAAAAATACCTAACCTGCCTTGATTCCTGCCCTTTTTGCGGCGGTTTTTCCAAGGTTTCTGACAAAACCCCGCATATTTTTTGGTCCTCCCGCCATTGCGCCTGTGGCGGGAGGCGCTTATAATGATAAGATGTCTCTTGAACAGAAACGAAAATATCCATGAGGAGGCGCGGTGCCGTGTATTATATTAAGACCTACAACCAGATCTCCCCGGAGGGGCTGAAACGGTTTGACTTTACCCGTTACCGGGTGGGAGCGGATATCACAGAGGAGGATGCCATTCTGGTCCGGTCCGCCAGTCTGCTGGACCGGCCCCTGCCGGAGAGCCTGCTGGCCATCTCCCGGGCGGGGGTGGGCGTCAACAACATCCCGGTGGACCAGTGCTCGGAGGCCGGCGTGGCGGTGTTCAACACCCCGGGAGCCAACGCCAACGCGGTGAAGGAACTGGTGTTCTGCGGAATGCTGATGGGGTCCCGGGACGTGCCCGGCTCCATTCGGTGGGTCCGCCGCCAGGCGGGGGCCGGAGTGGACGTGGCCTCTGTGGTGGAAAAGGGAAAGTCCGCGTTTATCGGCCCGGAACTGTACCAGAAGGCCCTGGGGGTCATCGGCCTGGGGGCCATCGGCTCATTGGTAGCGAATTTGGCGGTGGAGTGGGGCATGGAGGTCTATGGCTATGACCCTTACCTCTCCGTAGACGCGGCTCTGCGTCTGGATCGGCACATCCATGTGGTGTCGGACCGGAAGGAACTGTACCGGCGGTGTGACTACCTGACGCTCCACATCCACTTCACCCCGGAGACCCGGAACATGATCGACGCGGAGGCCATTGCGGCTATGAAGCCCGGGATCCGGCTGGTGAACCTGGCCCGGGGAGAGATCGTGGACGACGAGGCCATGCTGGCCGCCCTGGACAGCGGGAAAGTCTCCGTCTATGTGACGGATTTTCCCAACAACCGGCTTTTGACCTCCCCCCACGTCATCGCTATGCCCCACCTGGGGGCCTCTACCCCGGAGAGTGAGCAGAACTGCGCCATTATGGCGGTGGAAGAACTGCGGGACTACCTGGAAAACGGAAACATCCGCAACTCCGTGAACCTGCCCGCCGTGTTCATGGAGCGCAGCGGGGCCATGCGTCTGTGTGTGATCCACCGGAACATCCCCGCCATGCTGGCCAACATCACGGCCCTCCTGTCCCGGGACGGGATCAATGTGGAGAACCTAAGCAACAAGTCCCGGGGACAGATCGCCTATACCATGGTGGACCTGGGGGCGGAAGTGGCGGACACTGTGATAGAAGACGTGAAGCGCTTGGACAATGTGATCCGCGTCCGGGCCATCCGGGCCGGAGAGCACGAGGGCCTGACGTAAGCATTGATTTGGATCCAACCACGCAAAACCGCGCCGGACCGGAAACTTGCACGTTTCCGGTCCGGCGCGGTTTCAGTTTTTGGGGTATTATTCCAGCATTTTGGCGAACTCCTCCTCCGTGAGGATAGGAATGTTCAGCTCCTGTGCCTTTTTCAGTTTGCTTCCGGCGGCCTCTCCCGCCACCACCCAGGAGGTTTTCTTGCTGACGGATCCGGCGGCCTTGCCTCCCCGGTCCTCAATGAGCTTCTGGGCGGTTTTGCGGTCAAAGCGCTCCAAAGTCCCCGTCAGGACAAAGGTCTGGCCCGCGAAGCGGTTGTCCACCGTGTGGTCCTCCGCCTCCATGCGCACTCCGGCGGCTTTCAAGCGGGCGATCAGATCCCGGGACTGGGGCTGGCGCAGATACTCCACCACGCACCGGGCGGTGATCTCCCCCACGTCCCGGATCTGCGTCAGTTCCTCCTCCCCGGCCTCCATCAGGGCGTCCATGGTGTGAAACCGGCTGGCCAGAACCTGGGCCGCCTTTTCTCCCACCTGCCGGATCCCTAAGCCAAAGATCAGCTTGGAGAGATCGTTCTCCTTGGATTTCGCAATGGCCCGGATCAGGTTGTGGGCGGACTTCTCCCCCAAACGGTCCAGGGCCGCCACGTCTTCCTGGCGCAGATCGTAGAGGTCCGCCGCGTTGGACACCAGTCCCTTTTCCACCAGCTGGGACACCACCGCCGGACCTAAGCCCTCAATGTCCATGGCGTCCCGGCTGGCAAAGTGGGTCAGATTCCGCAGCAGCTGGGCGGGGCACTCCGCCCCGGTACAGCGCACCGCCGCGCCGTCCTCGTCCCGCCGGACCGGGGCCCCGCAGGCGGGACACACCGCCGGGAAAACATAGGGCACCGTGTCCGCCGGACGCTTGGAGAAGTCCACCTCCACAATCTCCGGAATGATCTCCCCGGCCTTCTGCACCACCACCGTGTCCCCGATCCGCACGTCCTTTTCCGCGATATAGTCCTGATTGTGCAGCGTGGCGTTGGTGACGGTGGTGCCCGCCAGCCGTACGGGGGTCAGCACCGCCTTGGGCGTTAGAACTCCCGTGCGCCCCACCTGGACCACAATGTCCAGCACCTGGGCAGGCTTCTTCTCCGGGGGATACTTGAAGGCCACCGCCCACTTGGGGAATTTGGCAGTGGAACCCAGGGCTTCCCGGTCCTGTAAGGAGTCGATTTTGATCACCGCGCCGTCGATCTCAAAGGGATAGGCCCCCCGCTCCTCGTTAATGCGGGCGATTTCTTCCAGTACCGCCTCTTTGCCGGACAGGGTCTTGCGGGGGATTACCCGGAAGCGCTGGGAAGATAGATACTCTAAAGATTCACTGTGGCGGGTGAACGTGACGCCTTCCGCCAGCTGTAAATTGAAGATCTGGATATCCAGTTTCCGCTCCGCCGCCAGCTTCGGATCCAACTGCCGGAGGGATCCCGCCGCCGCGTTGCGGGGGTTGGACAGCAGGGGCTTCCCTTGCAGTTCCCGCATAGCGTTGATCTCCTCGAACACCGCCCGGGACATATAGACCTCCCCCCGGACAATGAGCCGGGGGAGTTTTTCCGGCAGGGACATGGGGATGGACCGGACCGTTTTCAGGTTCTCCGTCACGTCCTCTCCCACCCGGCCGTCTCCCCGGGTGGCTCCCCGGTAAAACAGGCCGTCCCGGTATTCCAGGGCCACGGACAAGCCGTCCACCTTGGGCTCCACGGAGTACACCGCCCGATCCCCCAGGAGTTCCGCCATGCGGTCGCAGAACTCCGCCGCCTCCTGGGCGTTGAACACGTCCTGTAAGCTCTCTAAGGGCACTTCATGGGTATACTCCACAAACCCCTGCAGAATCTTCCCGCCGATGCGCTGGGTGGGGGAGTCCGCCGTCACCTCCTCGGGGTGTTCGGCCTCCAGTTCCTCCAGGCGGCGGTTCAGCAGGTCATACTCGTGATCGTCCATGGTGGGGGCGTCCAGCACATAGTACTTGTAGCTGTTCTCGTTCAGCACTTCCCGCAGGTGCCTGATTTCCTCCCGGTAATCCATATCGTTCCTCCGTTATCCCTGGTTCAAAATATAGTCCTTTTGGTCCTCCATCCCGTCGGCGGGATTGGTGGAAAAGTAGGTGTAGCTCTCCGGCACGGCCCCCACAATCACCGTCTCCGCCACGGTCACGGCGTTGGAGACTTTGGTGGCGGTGGTAAAGCCCGGCAGGAGAATGGCAATACTCACGTCGATGTGCAGGACAATCCGGTGACTGGTCTGGTTGATCCCGGCGGAGGTAAAGGTGTTCTCAAACCGGGCGGAGGAGGACCCCGCCGATTCCATCCGCACCCGGATCCTGGGCCCCCGCCCCGCCAGCAGGGGGGTACCGATGACCGTGCCCAGGGGAATGGACAGCTCCCGGGCGGGCACCTCCTCCAATCGGGACAGGATAAGGTCCAGAATCTCGGATTGCAGCCGGTTGCACACCGCCATGTTGCTGTGGACCGCCGCGATCCGGCCCTCGTTGTCCTTTTCAAAGGTGATGAGCTGGTCATAGCGGATCTTCCCGCTGTCCACCGCCTCATTCACCGCCGTGGTGACGATGCGGTTGACCATGTTGGAGGCCCGGGCCACCGCCAGCCGGGACAGCAGGGGCCGCAATCGGACAGAAACGCAGACGGAGGCCGCCGCCAGTACCAGAACGATTCCCAGCAAAACCAGCCAGGACGCCCTCCGCCGTCCCCGGCGAAACCGGATTCCTGTCATTCCACCGCCCCCCTTCCCGCTATCCTATGCGGCAGGGGCCTGGACTTATGGCCCGATTTTATCAGCGTTTCCTTTACGGCAGGGCGTTTACCAGGGCCTTAAACACGTTTCCCCGCTCCATGAAGTTGGAGAAACGGTCAAAAGACGTGCTGGCCGGGGACAGGATCACCACGTCCCCCTCTTCCGACTGACGGTCCGCCAGAGCCACCGCCTGGGGATAGTCCTCCGCCTCTAAAATCGGCATTCCGGCGTAGTTCTCCGCCTGCACCGCCGACTGCCGGATGACCTCCGCCGTGGCTCCGCAGAGGATCAGGCACTTCACGTGGTCGTTCAGCACGGGGCCCAGGTCAGTATAAGAGATACCCTTGTCCTTGCCTCCGGCGATAAGGATCACCTTCTCCGGGAAGGACCGCAGTCCCGCCATGGTGCGGCTGGGGCTGGAGGCGATGGAGTCGTTGTACCAGCGGACGCCGTTCCGGGTGCGGACCAGTTCGATCCGGTGCTCCACCCCGGGGAACTCCCGGGCAAAGGTCCGGAGGGTGTCGTCCGCCACCAGGCCGTCCACGGCCGCCGCCGCCGCCATATAGTTCTCCACGTTGTGGATCCCCGGAAGCCGGATGTCCTCCGTGCGCATGAGAATCCGCTCCTGCCCGTCGGATCGGGAGATGATCTCCCCGCGCCGGAGAAAGACGCCGTCCTCCACCTCCCGCCGCCGGGAGAACAGGCGGCTGCGGCCGGGGGCGCGTCCCGCCTCCTCCGCCGTCACCGGATTGTCCCCATTAAAGACCGCCAAATCTGACGGCGTCTGGTGGGTAAAGATGTTCTCCTTTGCGGCGATATACTCGTTATAGTCTTTATGCACATCCAAATGGTTGGGGGAGATATTGGTAAGGACGGCGATGTCCGGGCTCAGGTCCATGGTCATGAGCTGGAAGGAACTCAGTTCCAGCACCGCCCAGTCCTCGGGAGACATGGATCCGGTCTCCGCCAGCAGGGGGTGGCCGATGTTGCCTCCCAGATGGACCCGTTTCCCGGACCGTTCCAGCAGATTGGCCAGGATGGTGGTGGTGGTGGTCTTGCCGTCACTGCCCGTGACGGCCAGTTTCCGGCAGGGACACACCTGGAAGAAGACCTCCATCTCTGAGGTCAGGCAGCTTCCCCGCCGGACAGCCTCCCGCAGTTCCGGCAGGTCCGGCCGCAGCCCCGGCGTGCGGAAAATCACGTCCTGATCCAGCCCCCGGAGGTACTCCGGTCCCAGTTTCAGACGACATCCCAGGCGTTTCAGGGTATCGCCGTACTCTCCCAGGGATTCTTTCCTGTCACAGGCGGTGACGGCAATCCCCCGGGACAGCAGCAGTTCAATCAGGGGGCGGTTGGACACCCCCACGCCCAAAACGGCCACAGTTTTCCTCCCCAGGCCGGACAGATACTCTTCAAATGTCATGGAACCGCGTCCCTTCCACGTAAACTCTGCTTCGCATTATAGCGCATTTCCCCGGAAAATACAAGAGACAGGGCGCCGCGTCCCTGTCTCCGTATCCTCTCAATTTCCCATTATTTCACCGTCACCCTCCCGGTGTTCTGGTTCAGGATGCACACATAGCTGGTGCCCTGCCCCAGGAGCAGAGGGGAGCCGTCCTCCAAGGTGTACACAAAGGGATCGTCCCGGTCCCCCTTCTCCCACCGGATGGGCACGGACCGCCCGCCACAGAAGAAGGTGCCCTTTCCGGACCCCAGGGACACCCGCAGCCGTCCCTCGCTGTCCAGCACCCGGATGGAGGTTTCCAGCACCAGCAGATTGGTAATGCGGACCTGCTCGTCCGTGTTGCCGTCCACATAGGGCCCGCCGTACTGGCTCACCATGTACTTCCCCTGCTGGGGGTCGTACTCAAAGACGCCGGTTTTATAGGAGGAGAACCGGACTTCCACCCGGGAGGCCTCCGCCCCCTCCGCCGGGGTACCGTCCTCCGTGAAGCCCTGGGGATAGGCGAAGGAGGAGCGGTGTTCCAGACGGAAGTGGCCCTCGTCCAAATAGCCCTGCACGTTGGTTCCGGAGGTTAGGAGGCTGTGCTCATAGCCCTTGGTCCGGCGGCGCTCCGGATCCCGCCAGAAGATCGATGCGTCGCTGCCCCCCCGGACGCCGTCCATATTGTCCACTTTCCAGGACTTGATGTCCTGATAGGCCTCGGGACTGCCTCCGGCGTGGACCAGCAGGGCATCGTGCCCCAGGGCCACTTCCAGGTAATAGGGCCGGGTAGAGCGGATGGTACCCAGGTCTCCCACTCCCTCCATGGACTGGAACAGGGCGATCATCCGGGTCACATCTCCCTCCGCCGGGATCTCATAGATGATATCCGCCTGGCTGACCCCTAACTGGGGCTGGGCCACTTTGACGTTGTTCAGCATCACCGCCACAGGCCGCAGTTTGGTGAGATCTTTTGTAGTGGGCAGTCCTGTCAAGGGGTTGCGGTACACCACGGCGGGCTCCGGCAAAAGCTCCTCAATGGGCTGCTCCGTCCCCTCCGGTTCCTCTTCCTCCTGGGGCTGGGTTCCTCCCGTTACGGCGAAAATCAGCATCATGCCCGCCGCCAAAAGCAGCACCGCCCCTATCTGTATCCGCTTTTTCATGGTTCTGCCGCCTCTCTGTTTGCGAAGTACGCTCATCATACCAATTTCAGGGAATCCCGTCAAGGCGAAATTCCACAAAGTTCCCGTTTCCCCCTACCCAAACCCGCACAAAAGGAGTATACTCCATCCTATGAGAAGGAGGCGGTTCCTATGCCCGGATTCATTCACGACCACCTGGATATCAAGTTTCTGCTCCTCTACATCACGTCCCACCTGGAAGAGCCGGTGCCCTATGCCACGATTTTGGAGCTGGCCCTGTGCGATGAGGGCGTGGGATACTTTGACTTTGCGGAGTGCCTGCACAGCCTGGTGGAGTCGGAGCATCTGACTCTGTCCGAGGACGGGCTGTACGCCCCCACGGAGAAGGGCTACCGCAACGCGGAGATCTGCGCGGACAGCCTGCCCTACTCCGTGCGCTTAAAATGCGACCGGAATCTTCAGGAGTGGAACCGGAAGCTCCGCCGGAAACGGCAGGTCCGCACCTCCATGGAGAAGCGCAAGAACGGCACCTACACCGTCCGCATGGTGCTGGACGATGATGTGGGCAACGTCATGGACCTGAAACTGGTGGCTCTCCGGGAGGATATGGCCCAAGTGCTGGCCCAGCGCTTTGAGCGGTCCCCGGAGAAGATCTATACCCGGCTTATGGACTTTCTCTTAGAGGAGGGGAAGTCCTGACAGCCACGTTTTCCTCTCCCAGTACCTCCCGGGCTTCCCGCAGCAGGGCCTGATGGAGCAGCACACGGGCCTGATAGACCTTCCGGGTATCCGCCATGCGCATTTTTACCGGGGTGCTTCCGGGGAACATATGGAACACCAGCCGCATATGCCGGGTTTTCGGGTCCTCCAAACCGGGCAGCTTCAAATAGAGAATGCTGTCCCCTGTCCAGCCGCCGTCCTGTCTCTGGGACGGCGGCTGTGCCGTCTCCAGGGAGCAGGCGGAGTCACAGAGGATCTGAGGGGCCTTCTCGTCCCGGACGGACAGCCGGCCGGAGGCCAGAATCAGCTGGTTCTCCTTCAAATACGCCCCGCTGTTTTCCAAACACCGGGCAAAGCACAGCAGTTCGATGGCGGCGGTGTCATCCTCCACGGTGACATAGGCCATGAGGGTGTTGTTCTTCGTGGTCCGCACCCGGCTGGACGTGACAATGCCCGCCACGGTGATCTGCTGTCCGTCGGAGAAGCGGACCGGGCCGTCGTCCCGGGAGAAGTCCTGTAAAATGGCGGCGATAGGAGGAACCCCCATGGACTCTAAGGCCTTCCGGTGGGACTGAACCGGGTGTCCGGACAAGTACAGCCCCGTAGTCTCCCGCTCCATGAGCATCCGCTCCTGGGGGGAGAACTCCGGAATGTCCGGCAGGGGGATCTCCCGGATCGCCTCCGCGCTGGCGCTGGAGAAGAAGTCCAGCTGGCCCTCCAAGTTCTTCTTCTGCCGGGAGGCCGCGGCGTCTAAGACGGATTCGCAGACTTTTAGGAGCTGGGACCGCCGCGCCCCGGTGGAGTCGAAGGCCCCGGCCCGGATCAGGTTTTCCACTGCCCGACGGTTCATCTCGGTTCCATTGCACCGCTCACAAAAGTCGTATAAGGACCGGAAGGGCCCCTTTTCCCGCTCTTTCAAGACCGCCTGGATAAATCCCCGGCCGATGTTCTTAATGGCCACCAGGCCGAAGCGGATGCCTCCCTCCTCCACGGTGAAGCCGTCCCGGGAGGCGTTGACGTCCGGGGGCAGCAGGGCGATGCCCATGTCCCGGCACTCGTTGATATACCCCGCCACCTTGTCGGAGTTGTCCAGCACGGAGGTTAGGAGGGCCGCCATGTACTCCCGGGGATGGTGGCATTTGAACCAGGCGGTCTGATAAGCCACCACGGCGTAGGCCACGGCGTGGGCCTTGTTAAAGGCGTAGTTGGCAAAGTCGTAGATCTCCTGGTAAATGGCTTCCGCCACCGGTTCCGGGATGCCGTTGGCCACGCACCCGGAGATGTTCCGGTCCGGATCCCCGTGGATGAAGGCGTCCTTTTCCTTTTGAATCTGGGAGGCCTTCTTCTTGGAGATGGCCCGGCGCACCATGTCCGCCTGTCCCAGGGAATAGCCGCCCAATTTCTGGAAGATCTGGATCACCTGCTCCTGATAGACAATACAGCCGTAGGTGACGGAGAGGATGGGTTCCAGGGACGGGTGACGGTAAGTGACGAGCTTGGGATCCTGGGAACAGGCGATAAACTTGGGGATGGAATCCATCGGCCCCGGGCGGTACAGGGCGATGACGGCGGTGATGTCCTCAATGCTCTTGGGTTTCAGCCCCACGCAGACCCCCGTCATGCCGGCGGACTCGATCTGAAAGACCCCGGAGGTCTTTCCGGCGGCGATCATCCGGAAGGTGTCCGGATCGTCCTCCGGAATGCTGTCCAGCCGGAACTCCGGCTGGCGCTCCTGTAACATCTTCACCGCGTCGTCCAACACTGTCAGGTTCCGCAGGCCCAAAAAGTCCATTTTCAGGAGGCCCAGTTCTTCCAGGGTAGTCATGACGTACTGGCAGACCACGGTATCATCGTTTTTCGCCAGGGGCACGTACTCATAGACCGGGTGCTTTGTGATCACCACGCCGGCGGCGTGGGTGGAAGCGTTCCGGGGCATTCCCTCCAACGCCTTGGCGGTGTCGATGAGCTTTTTTACCTTCGGATCGTTCTCATAGAGATCGCTGAGGGGCTTTGAAAGACGCAGGGCGTCGTCTAAAGTGATGTGGAGGGCAAAGGGCACCTGTTTCGCAATCTGGTCCGCCTCCGCATAGGGGAAGTTCATCACCCGGGCCACGTCCCGAATCACCGCCCGGGCCGCCATGGTGCCAAAGGTGACGATCTGGGCCACCCGGTCCTCCCCGTACTTCCGCCGGACGTAGTCCACCACCTCGCCCCGGCGGGTGTCGCCGAAATCCATGTCGATATCCGGCATACTCACCCGCTCCGGGTTCAAAAACCGCTCAAAATAAAGGCTGTATTTCACCGGATCCACGTCGGTGATCCCCAGGCAGTAGGACACCATGGACCCCGCCGCGCTGCCCCGGCCCGGTCCCACAGGGATCCCCTGGCTCTTGGCGTAGCGCACAAAGTCGGACACAATGAGGAAGTAGTCCGTAAAGCCCATCTTCTCGATCATGTCCTGCTCATAGGACAGCTGGGCGCGGTGCTGGTCCGAGTCTCCGTAGCGGGTCCGGTAGCCCTCGTCGCACAGCTTTTTCAGATAGGAGAAGCTGTCATACCCCGGCGGCAGCTGAAATTCCGGCAGGTGGTATTTCCCAAAGGTAAAGGAGACATTGCACCTCTCCGCGATTTTCCCGGTGTTCTCCACGGCCTTCTCATAGCCGGAGAACAGGGCCGCCATCTCCGCCTCGCTTCGCAGGTAGAAGTTGCGGGGCTCATAGCGCATCCGGTTCTCGTCGTCTAAGGTTTTCCCCGTCTGGATGCACAGCAGCACGTCATGGGCCTCCGCGTCCTCCCGGCGCAGATAGTGGGCGTCGTTGGTGCAGACCATGGGCAGGCCCGTCTCCTGGTGGAGCCGGAGGATCCCCCGGTTCACCTCCCTCTGGGCGGGGATGCCGTGGTCCTGAAGTTCCAGATAGAAGCGGTCCGGTCCGAAGATCCCAGAGAGTTCCAGGGCGAAGTCTTTTGCGGCGGCGTACTCCCCGTTCCGCAGCAGCCGGGGGATCTCCCCCGCGAGGCACGCGGACAGGCAAATCAGCCCGCCGCTGTGGGCTTTTAATAGTTCCATATCGATCCGGGGACGGACGTAGAACCCCTCCACCCAGGCCATGGACACCATGTAGGACAGGTTCCGGTAGCCCTCCTCGTTTTCACACAGCAGCACCAAGTGGCGGCTCTCGGCGTCGAACTCGTGGACCTTGTCGAACCGGGTGCGGCCCCGGGGGGTCATATAGACCTCACAGCCGATGATGGGCTTGATGCCCGCCTCCTGGCAGGCCCGGTAGAAGTCGATAACGCCGTACATGACGCCGTGATCCGTAATGGCGCAGGCGGTTTGGCCCAGTTCTTTTAAGATGCCGGGCAGATCCCGGATGCGGCAGGCCCCGTCTAACAGGCTGTACTCCGTATGGACGTGTAAGTGGACAAAGGACATCAGGGATCCCCCTTTTTTCAAGAAAGTATCAAGCGTTTTCCGACGTGTCGGCGTATCTTACGCCTCCCGCTCTTGAAGCATCTGTTCCACCATCTCCACCGCCGTGACGATCATGATGGTGCAGTGGTTGGTGACGCCCATAGCTTTGGCGGCGGGGGTGGTGTCGTCCGGGACGAACTGCCGCTTCAAAAGCTCCTGACAGCGAAGGGCCCCGAAAGTCTCCCGGAAGTTCGCCTGCAAGGTCTTGGAGAGCCCAATGGTCCGCTTTTTGCCTCCCGCCGGGTCCGCGGGATCCACCGGCGTCAGCAGCCCCAGCACCATCACGGCCCCGGACACGGCCCCGCACAGTTCCCCCGTCCCGGCTCCGGCCCCGAACCCCGCGCCGAGGTTCATGCACGCCTGTTCTTCCAAGCCCGTCAGATCCGAAAACGCCGCCAAAACGCTCTGACAGCAGTTGTATCCCTGTTTGTGGTACTCGTTGGCCTTTTCACAGCGGTTCATGGTGCTTCTCCTTTCCAGCTTTTGTGTCGTTCTCTTACAGCCCCCTGGCCAGTTCCGTCAATTTGCGCAGACGGTGGTTCAGGCAGGATTTGGTCACCGGGGGATCGAACTCCTCCGCCAGCTCACTGAGCGTCAGTTCCGGGAATTCCAAGCGCAGGGCGGCGGTGGCTTGCAGCTTGTCCGACAGCCCCTCTAAGAGCGACGCCTCCTGGAGCTTCCGGATGGCCTCCATCTGTTCCCGGGAGGCCTCCACCGCCTTGTCCACGTTGGCGGTGTCGCAGTTCAGCCGGCGGTTGACGCTGTTGCGCAGGTCCTTTTCCAGCTTCGCCGTCATAACCCGCATGGCGGAGACCGGCGCGCCGATGAGGGTCAGGAAATCCGCGATCTGATCACTCTGCTTAAAATAGGTGATGGAGCTTCCGTTCCGGGAAAGGTTCTTGGAAGGATAGCCCAGATCCCGCAGCAATACTTCCAGTTCCCGGCCCACCTGGGCGTGGGAGGTATTCAATTCCATGTGGTAGCGCTTTTCCGGATCCGTGACGCTGCCTCCGGCGAAAAACGCCCCCCGCAGAAACGAGGCCCGGCAGCAGTCCTCTTCCAGCAGGGCGTAGTTCATGTGGAGCACCGGGTGGTTCTCACAGCCCAGCAGTTCCCGCAGCCGCAGCAGCTTGTCCCGGTCCGTCAGACGAAAGATCCGCTTCCCCGGCTGGTCCGGCTGGGGCAGGGCGTCGAAGCGCAGACGGAAGGCCTTGCGGAACAGTCCCGGCAGACGGTCCGCGAAGGCGGCGTTTTCCGTGATGATCCGGACCTCCCCGCTCTGGAAGGTGTTGCAGTAGAGCAGAATGCCGTAGGCCTCCGCCCTGGCACAGCAGGGCCTTTGCACCGGGACGCGGCACAGTTCCAGTTTTGTCTCATAGGAAAAGGACACAGGCCGCCTCCTTTCACGGGAATCCGTACTTGAAACCAGTATCCAAAACGCTTTTTGATGACAGTATCAGTTTCCCAGGGTATAGTCTCCCCGGCCCATATCCCGGTGGATCTCCGTGACCGGATAGCCCAGATCCCGGATCTTCCGGGCCAGGGCGTGGGCGATGGACACGGAGCGGTGATGCCCTCCGGTACAGCCCACGGCAATGGACAGCCCTGTCTTTCCCTCCTCCGCGTACAGGGGCAGGGTCAGGGACAACAGGCTTTCCAGCCGTTCCAGGAACTCCCCGGTCTGGCGGAAGCCGAACACATAGCTGAACACCCCTTCATCCAGCCCCGTCTGGTCCCGCAGTTCCTCTATGTAGAAGGGGTTCGGCATGAACCGCACGTCAAAGACCAGATCCGCCTCCATGGGAATACCGTACTTAAAGCCGAAGGACAGCACGTTTACGGTCATGCCCCCCTGCTGGCCCTCCTCGCCGAAACGGTTGAGCAGTTCCTGGCGGAGGCGGGCGGTGGAGATCCGGGAGGTGTCGATGACCACATCCGCCCGCTGGCGGACTGGCTCCATGCGCTCCCGTTCCAGCCGCACCGCCGCCTCTAAGGAATCCGCCTGATCCCGCAGGGGATGACGGCGGCGGCTCTCCTTGTAGCGGTGGATCACCACCTCCGTCTCCGCTTCCAAAAACAGCAGACGGCAGATACGCTCCATGCCCTTGAGCTTCTCCAACACCTCAAAGAAGCCGGACAGGGAGTCGTCCGTCCGCACGTCGTACACCAAAGCAATGCGGCTGTACCGTCCTCCGCCTCCGGCGCAGAACTCCGCGAATTTCAAAATCATGGCGGCGGGCATATTGTCCACAATATAGAAGCCCATATCCTCCAAAAAGGAGGCGGCCTTGCTCTTTCCCGCTCCGGACAGGCCGGATATGATCAAAATCTCCATGGACTGCCCTCCTTTTACCGGATGATCCGGACCTCTGGCTCCAACTCCACGCCGGTCTGGTCCTTCACCCGCTTTTGTACTTCTTGTATCAGGGCCAGCACGTCGGCGCAAGCGGCACTCCCCCGGTTAATGAGGAATCCCGCGTGCTTTTGGGACACCTCCGCCCCGCCGATCCGCAGTCCCTTCAATCCGCACTGGTCAATGAGGGTTCCGGCGTAATAGCCCTGGGGACGCTTGAAGGTGCTTCCGGCGCTGGGGAACTCCAAGGGCTGGGAGGCCCGCCGCCGGTCCATCAGCTCCCGCATTCTCTGACGGATCTGGGGTTCCTCTCCCGGTTCCAAGCGGAACCGGGCGGACAGCACCGCCGCCTCCGGGTTCTCCGTAAAGAGGCTGTGCCGGTAGCCCAGATCCAGATCCTTTCCTTCCACATACCGGACCCCTTCGCTGGGAAACAGGGCGGTGACGCCCAGCAGGACCTGGGACATCTCCCCGCCGTAGGCTCCGGCGTTCATGCACACCGCCCCGCCTACGGACCCGGGAATGCCGTGGGCGAATTCCAGCCCCGTCAGATGGGCAGTGCAGGCGTACTCTGCCGCCTGACGCAAAAGGCACCCGGCCTCCGCCGTAAAAGTCCCCGATTCCTGCCCCGGCGCTATCCGCCGCAGTTCCCCGGTGTGGACCACCAGCCGGTCCAGTCCCTCATCGGGAATCAGCAGATTGGTGCCGTTGCCCATGACAAAGGGGACAATCCCACACTGTCCGGCGATCTCCATCAGCCGGACAAACTGTTCCACGGTTCCGGGGAAGGCCATGCGTCTTGCGGGGCCCCCGATCCGGAAGGAGGTGTGGCGGGCCATGGGTTCCTCCGCCAGCATCTTCAACTCCGGCATCTCCCGGGAGATCTCCCGGTCCAGCCGTTCCTGCCAATCCATTTCGCGGCATCTCCCTTCCCCAATCTGCTTTTCTCAGGATATGCGTAGTATATGCGCCGTTCTCCGGGAAAACACCCGGGAAGCTGTCCCGTCTGTCAGATGGGATCCATGCCGTCTGCCCGGCGGTCCACCCGGTCTGCCAGTTCCGCGGCGGCGTTGTGGCCGAATTTCCGCAGACGGTTGCTCATGGTGGCCACCTCCACAATGCTGGCTAAGTTCCGTCCAGGCCGCACGGGGATGGTATAGGTGGGGATGGGCACTTCCAGAATCTCGGTATAGTGGGTTTCAATGCCCAGACGGTCATAGATTTTCTCCTGATCCCACTGTTCAAAGTGGATCACAAGGTCCAGGGGCGTCTCCACCTTGATGGCCCGCATTCCCAGGAGCTGGCGCACGTCGATGACGCCGATGCCCCGCAGCTCGATATAGTGCCGGATGACCTCCGGGGCGGTGCCCATGAGCTGGTTGGAGATCCGCCGCAGATCCACGCAGTCGTCCGCCACCAGCCGGTGGCCGCGCATGATGAGCTCCATGGCCACCTCGCTCTTGCCCACGCCGGACTCGCCGGTGATCATGACGCCCTCGCCGTAGATTTCCAGCAGCACCCCGTGCCAGCTGACGCAGGGAGCCAGGCGCCGGCTGAGAAACTCGATGGTGCGGCTGGTGAAGTCCACCGTGGTCTCCCGGCTTTGCAGCAGGGTCCGCTGGTGGGCCACGGCGCTCTCCATGCACTCCGGGAAGCAGGGCAGTCCCCGGGCGATGATCAAGGCGGGGATGTTGTATTGAAACAGGGCGTCAAAGCTTTTTCGGCGCTGCTGGGCGGTAAAGCCCCGGAGGTACATACTCTCCGCCTTGCCGATGACTTGCAGGCGGCGTGGGTCGAAGTAGTCGTAAAAATCATGGAACTGCAAACCGGGGCGGTTCACATCCTGAATGGTCAGAAACGTGGAATCATAATCCCTGCCCTTTTGCAGAACTTCCAGTCCCAAAGCCTCTACGTATTCCCGAATCGGCACACCCGTCTGCTTCATGGCTTCTCCCTTGCCTTTCCGGCGCATGGTGCGCCCATCCCTCCGCCGGGACTGCGTCGCCCGGACCAAATTCCAGTATCCTTTCTATTATATCCGACTTTTCTCCAATCCGCAATAGGCCGAAAAGGGCCCCTTGACAAATTTTCGCGGATTTTCAGAAAAATATCCTTGCATTCCCGGCGGAATTCTGTTATTATCAGGGTTGCGTTCTGATGGGCGCAGAGAATGAGGCAGCAAGGAGGTGCGGCAAATGGCAAAGTGTGAATATTGCGGGAAGGGCGTGACCTTCGGGATCAAGGTGTCCCACTCCCACCGTCGGTCCAACCGTCCGTGGAAACCCAACGTCAAGCGCGTCAAGGCGATTGTGGACGGCTCCCCCCGCCATGTGTACGTTTGTACCCGCTGCCTGCGTTCCGGCAAAGTGACGAGAGCTGTCTGATTCTTGCTGGAAAAGCTAAAATCCCGGACCTCACGGTCCGGGATTTTTTTAACGCGCTTTTTTAACGCGCTTTTTTAACGCGCTTTTTTAACGCGCTCTGTAGCATATTTCTGGATCGCAGGGCGATGACACGGCAACCAAGGGAAAACGAATCCGTTACGCTTTTTAGCGTCCGCTTTTCACATCCACGTGGTATCCAGCAGCTCATCCTTTCTGGCCCGGCCCATGAGTTCCCGGGCGGCGTCCGGAATCTCCCGGCCCTCATAGAGGGCCTGATAGGCACAGCGGCAGATGGGCATCTCCACATCCTCCCGGCGGGCCAGCTGGCAGATGCTCTCCGCCGCGTAATAGCCCTCCACCACCGCGCCGATGGACGCCATGGCCTCCTGGACCCCCATGCCCTGGCCGATGAGGATCCCGGCCCGGCGGTTCCGGGAGTGCATGGAGGTGCAGGTGACAATCAGGTCCCCCATGCCCGCAAGGCCCCCGAAGGTCCGGCGGCTTCCCCCCAGCTGTTCCCCCAGACGGGCCAGTTCCGCCATGGCCCGGGTCATCAGCAGGGCTTTTGTGTTGTCCCCATAGCCCATGCCGTCGCAGATGCCGCAGGCCAGGGCCACCACGTTCTTCATGGCGGCGGAGAGCTCCACCCCCACAATGTCATAGCTGGTATATACCCGGAAATAGCCGTTCATAAAGGCGTCCTGGACGAAGCGGGCGGCGGTCCGGTCCGGGGACGCGGAGACGCAGCCTGTGGGCAGACGCAGCCCCACCTCCTCCGCGTGGGACGGCCCCGACAGCACGGCGATTTTCCACCGCCCCTCAGTCTCCTCCCAGAGGATCTCGCTCATGCGGCGGTTGGTGTCCCGCTCAATGCCCTTGGAGACGGACACCAGCACCGTGTCCGGCCCCAGATACGGCGCGGCCCGGCGGATGGTCTCCCGGACCGCGAAGGAGGGCACCGCCACCACCGCCAGGTCCGCCTCTTGGAGGCAGGACAGGTCCCCCGTAAACCGCAGGGCCTCCGGCAGACAGACCCCGGGCAGCCGCGGGTTCTCCCGGGAGCGCTCCATGGCCGCCGCCTTGTCCGGATTCCGGGCCCACAGGGTTGTCTCATAGCCGTTGTCGCAGAGAACGATGCTCAGCGCCGTCCCCCAGCCGCCGCCGCCCAGTACCACTGCCCTCATGACTGTCCCTCCTTCTTCCGGTGAAGGGAGAATTTGTTCTCATTCCCCGCCAGCAGCCGCCGGAGATTTCCCCGGTGCTGCCACACCACCAGTCCTCCCGTCAGCAGGGCCAGAGGGAACACCAAGGGCACTCCGGGGAAACAGGCCCAGGAGATAAAGGGAAAGCTGGCCCCCGCCCAAAGGGATCCCAGAGACACATACCGAGTCAGGGCGGTGAGGATCAAAAAGCCGCCCCATACCACCAGGGCCACCCTCCAGTCAACCAATATCGCCAGGGTGCCTCCGGAGAGGATGCCCTTGCCCCCCTTGAAATGGAACATACAGGGGAACATATGCCCCAAAAGACAGAACAGTCCCGCCCAGTATTTGGCGGTGACGGGATCCGCCGTATTCCCCAGAATTGTCCGGGCAATCAGCGCCGCGATGATCATTTTCAGCACGTCGCAGAGGATCACCACCAGGGTGAGCAGGCCCCCGAAGGTGCGGTGGAAGTTGGTCAGCCCCGCGTTGCCGCTGCCGTGGTTGCGCACATCGTCCCGGAGAAGATACTTGGAGACGATGACCGCCCCGTTAAAGCAGCCGCACAAATACGCCAAAACCGCGCCGGAAACCCAGGGAATCCATCTTATCATGAGGCCGGAGATCACGGCAAATCCTCCTTATCGCCCCTCTGCCGCACGGACAGGACCACCGGCGTCCCGTCCAGGCCGAAGGTGTCGCGGATGCAGTTCTCCAAATAGCGCCGGTAGGAGAAGTGAAAGAGTTTCCCGTCGTTGCAGAAGGCCACAAAGTGGGGCGGACGGACGCCCACCTGGGTCATATAGTAGATTTTTAAGCGCCGCCCCTTGTCCGTGGGGGGCTGCACCCGGGCCTGGGCGTCCGCCAGGACGCTGTTGAGCATTCCTGTGGGGATCCGCCGGGCGGCTTGGGCGTCTACCTCCCGGATCAGGGAGAAGAGGGTGTCCACCCGCTGCCCGGTTTTGGCGGACAGGAACACAATGGGGGCGTAGGGCATAAAGGCGAAGGCGTTGCGCACGTCCCGTCGCATATGGTCCATGGTCTTGCTGTCCTTCTCGATGAGGTCCCACTTGTTCACCACCAGAATGCTGGCTTTTCCCGCCTCATGGGCCAGTCCCGCCACCTTGGTGTCCTGTTCCGTGACGCCCTCCGCCGCGTCGATGAGGATCAGGCACACGTTGGACCGCTCCACCGCCATAGAGGCCCGCAGCACGCTGTACCGCTCCACCGCCTCCTCCACCTTGGATTTCCGGCGGATACCGGCGGTGTCGATGAACACGAAGGCCCCCTGATCGGTTTCCAGCCGGGAGTCGATGGCGTCCCGGGTGGTGCCCGCCACTTCTGACACGATGGTCCGCTCCTCTCCCAGGATCCGGTTCACCAGAGAGGATTTTCCGGCGTTGGGCTTGCCGATGACCGCCACGGAAATGGCGTCGTCTGTCTCCTCCTCCGCTTCCTCCGGGGGAAAGCAGCGCATACAGGCATCCAGCAGGTCCCCGGTGCCGTGGCCGTGGAGGGCGGAGACGGCGATGGGATCCCCTAAGCCCAGATTGTAGAACTCATAGAAGTCCGGGTGGTTGGGACCGGTGGAATCCATCTTGTTCACCGCCAGCACCACGGGCTTTCCGCTGCGCCGCAAAAGGGCGGCCACCTCCTCGTCGGAGGCCGTCACGCCGGAGCGGATGTCCGTCACCAGCACGATCACCGTGGCGTGGTCGATGGCAATCTCCGCCTGCTGGCGCATGAAAGAGAGAATCTGGCTGTCCGTGCGGGGTTCAATGCCGCCGGTATCCACCAGGGTAAAGGTTCTTCCGTTCCAGTCCGTCTCCCCATAGATCCGGTCCCGGGTGACGCCGGGGGTGTCCTCTACGATGGAGAGGCGCTTCCCGATGAGTTTGTTAAACAGCCGGGATTTTCCCACGTTGGGCCGGCCCACAATGGCAATGAGGGGTTTCACCGCTGTGCCTCCTCTCTCCCGTGTCTCTCCCGGTCCGGCAAACCGCCCGGGAAACGCGGGGAAGTCCATAAGAAAACAGGGAGGGATGGTTCCCTCCCTGTCTGTTCCGCTCACCATGAGACAACGGATTCCGCCGCCTTGATTTCCCGGCCATTGTAGGTACCGCACTCCGGGCACATTCTGTGGGGCGGACGCAGAGCGCCGCATTTGGGGCACTTCACCAGCGCGGGGGACGAGAGCTTCCAGTTGGCGCTGCGCCGCTTGTCGCGCCGGGCCTTGGACACTTTTCCTTTCGGGACAGCCATCATGACACCTCCTAACATTTCTAAAGGCCGATGGCCTTACAGATCAGAGTCAAACCCGGGTTGGTCCTCCAAAAGCACCGCCAGAGCCGCCCAGCGGGGATCTCCCTCCGGTTTACAGGAGCAGGGTCCATCGTTCAGGTTGGCCCCGCACCGGGGACACAGGCCCTTGCAGTCTGGGGAACACAGGGTTTTGGTGTCCATCTCTAAGATGAACGCCGTGCGGGCCAGA
>CAJOHW010000013.1:0-36092 GCA_905234565.1 uncultured Oscillibacter sp.
ACCCACGCTTTCGCCCCGTGTCAGCCGCGTTCGCCCCAGCCCCCTTCAGAGCTTGCACACTATACCACCTACCCTCCCCTCTTGTCAACCCCTTTTTCAAAAAATTTTCCGCATCCCCCTCCAACGCGGGGCTTGACATCGGGGCGCAAATTTGTTAGAGTATGAGAGGTTCCGCTGAGGCGGCGCTTTCGCCGTGAGCAAGCGGCCGGGTGTAGCGCAGTTGGTAGCGCGCTTGGTTCGGGACCAAGAGGCCGTGGGTTCAAATCCCGCCACTCGGACCAGAAAATACCCTGCCTTCCCTGTGAAAGGCAGGGTATTTTCTCCCTTTCTCCCCGGAAGAGACGAAAAAGTGCTTGCGTATTCCGGAGAGAATGGATATAATGAGAAGTACGCGCAACGCGCAGATCGGAACAGGAAGAGAGGACGGAAAAGGATCATGAGCGCATCCAGAGAAAAGCAGGCGCGGAAAACCGCCGCGCCCAAAACTGCCATGGAGGCCCAGCAGCAAAAAGAGGAACGCCGCAGCAAGCTCCTCTATGGCGGCATCGCCGCCGCCCTGGCCGTCGCGGTGATTGCCACCCTGGTTTGGAATTCCAACATCATCGCCCGCTTCGCCACCGCCGTTACGGTGGACGGCCAGAAGTACAACGCTGCCCAGGTCAGCTTCTACTACCGCACCGCCTACATGAACTTCATGAACGGCACCTACGGCTACTTCGCCAGTTACCTGGGACTGGATACCTCCACCTCCCTGGAAAACCAGACGGTGAACGAGACCGCCGCCAGTATGCTGGACACAGAGGAGGGCATCACCTGGAAGGAGTACTTCCTGCGCCAGGGGATCCGACAGATCGCCAGTGTGCAAAACGGTCTGAAAAAGGCTCAGGAGGAGAGCTTCTCCTATCCCGACAGCGTGCAGTCCGGCCTGGACGACGCTATGTCCGCTCTGTCCACCAACGCCCGGGCCAGCGGCGTCAGCCGGGGGCGCTACCTGAAAAGCGTCTACGGCTCCACCATGACCGAGGGCATCTACCGCACGGAGGTCCGGAGGACCCTACAGTTCCAGGCCTACGCCTCCGCCTATAATGACTCCCTGGACTATACCACGGAGGAGTTGGAGGCCGCCTACGCGGAGGACCCCAACAGCTATGACCAGGTGTCCTATGAGATGGTGCGCTTCGATGGATCCACGCCGGAACCGGCGGAGGACGAGGAAACCGCCGGGACCGCCGCGGAAGAGACCGCAGAGGAAACGACAGAAGAGGCAGCGGAAGAGACCGCCGCGGAACCGGAGACTACGGAAGAGGCCGGAGAAGAGGCCCAGACGGAAGAACCCGCCCCGGAGGAAGCCGCCCCGGAAACGGAGACGGAAGTCCTGACGCCGGAGGACGGCGGAGAAACCGCCGACGAAGCGGCCCAGGAAGAGACGGAGAACCCGGATTCCCAATCTGAGGACGGGATCGGCTTCCCGGCTGGCGGCGACGGCCTGACCGGCGCCGTGGAGGACACAGACGTGATTGATGACCTCCTGGCCCCCGGCGCCCAGGGCGGTCTGGATGCCGTGGTGGATCTGCGCAACGACGTGACGGAAGAAAACGCGCCGGAGACGGAGGTCCCCGAAGCCGAGACAGCCGAAACGCCGGAGGCTTCCTTGGAGGCTGAGGAAGCGCTTGCTCTCATGACCGCTGCGTCTGAGGACGATGCCCCCATCGCCCCCGCGCCGGAGAACGCCGAACCCGCTGACGACACCGCAAACACGGAGGTCGCCGCCGAACCCGCTGATGATACCGAAGAAACTGACGATGCCGCAAGCGCGGAGACTGCCGAACCCGCCGACGATGCCGCAAACGGCGATGAGGAGGAGACGGAGGCCCGTGCGGCCGCCAAAGAGGCGGCGGAGGCCCTGCTGTCCCTCTATCGGGCAGGAGGGAACCTGTCCCAGCTCAGCGCGGACCTGGAAAACGCCTCCTACTCCCAGGAGGAAACCGCCACTTACTCCAACCTGTCCCTGACCAGCGAGGATCTGGCCGACTGGCTCTTTGACAGCGCCCGGAAATCCGGCGACGCGGACGTGGTGGAGAATGGCGACTACTTCTACACCGTGGTGTTCCGGGACCGGACCCGGGACGAGAACAAGACCATCGACGTGCGCCACATCCTGATCCGTCCGGAGGAGAGCGAACTGGACGAGGAGGACGAGGGCCGGGAGGCTGATGTGGAACGGCTCAACAATGAGGCCCATGAGAAGGCCCAGTCCATCCTGACGGAGTGGCAGGAGGGCGAGGCCACGGAGGACTCCTTCGCCGCTCTGGCCGCGGAGTATTCCGACGACAGCAACGCCAGTGAGGGCGGACTGTACACCCGGGTGTACCTGGGCGAGATGGTAGAGGCCTTTGAGGACTGGTGCTTTGACCCAGAACGCAAACCCGGCGACACGGGTCTTGTGGAGACGGACAACGGCTGGCACGTGATGTACTTCGTGGGAGACGACTTGCCCCGCTGGCAGGCCCAGGTCTATGACGATTTGAAAAATGAGGCCTATTCCACATGGCTCACCGCCTTGTATGAGGACGCGGTCATCGAGCGGCATGACTTCGGAATGGGGTTCGTGTAAGCGTCGGGCAGCAAATTAACTGAAGCAAAAGGGGAGCCGGGTTTCCGGCTCCCCGCTTCTTAAATGTGAGCGAAAAATCATAAAGAGAAGGTATGCGTATGTTTGTCGGTACGGTTGTCAACGCCTTGGCGGTGCTGTGCGGGTCCCTGTTGGGGATGCTGCTCTCCCGGCTGGGACGCCGGGTGTCCCAGGGCCCGGCGGAACACAGCTTAGGGAAGCGCCTGCAAGCGATTTTGATCCAGGGCGTAGCCTTGTGCGTGGTGTATTTGGGGTTCAGCGGAAGCCTGCAAGGGCGCAATTCCCTGATTGCCATAGTCTCCATGGTGCTGGGGGGGCTTGTGGGGGAGAGTTTGGATCTGGACGGCAGGCTCCAGGACTTAGGACAGTGGGTGCAGGAAAAGACCGCCCGGTTCCAAAGCTCCCAGGGCGGCTCCGTGGCGGAGGGGTTTGTCACCGCCAGCCTCATCTACTGCGTGGGGGCCATGGCCATTACCGGGGCCTTGCAGGACGGCCTCACCCAGAACCACGAAACCCTCTTTGCCAAATCCCTCCTGGACGGCATCAGTTCCATTGTCTACGGAGCCTCTCTGGGCATCGGCGTCACTTTTTCCGCCCTGTCCATCCTGCTCTATCAGGGGGCCATTGCCCTGGCCGCCTCCTGGCTGGAGCCCCTGCTGACCGGGGCCGCCTCCGGCGGCGGGGCGGTGCTGGCGGAGATGAACTGCGTGGGGTCCCTGCTGATTGCCGCCATCGGGCTCAATATGCTGGGGGTGACGAAGATCAAGGTCATGAACCTGGTCCCCGGAATGTTTCTGCCGATTCTTTTATGCAGGTGGCTGTGATTTTCTCCTGAACGAAACGATCTAAAAACCCCCGGCGTGGATTTTCCGCGTCGGGGGAAATTTTTTTCTCTCTTTTGGTTACGCCAGAAGGCTCTTTCCATAGGCGCTGAGATACGGCTCCAGCCATTCCAGAGGGATGGTGAAAATCTGAGGTCCGGCGGCGTAGGCCGCCAGGTCGTAGGGGGAGTAGGACACGGTCATATTCTCCCCATCGAAGGTCACCGCCACGGCGGATTCGCTCCACGCCGCCAGAATCTCCGCGTAGTCCTTCCAGAAGAACTGCTCCGGGGACAGGCCGTCTTTCGCCGCCCGCTGGGTGGACTTGCGGACCAGTTCCCGGGTCACGGCGTCCACGTCGTCAAACAGCTCTCCCACAGAGAAGAACCGCCCGGAGGCCAGGTCAAAATTCCAGCCGTACAGCCCCGTATTGGGATGGGCCCCGCCGCTGGACACGTAAAACTGTCCCGCTACGCTGACCAGCCGATCCGTCTGATAGATCTCACACTCCAAATCCTGCGCGTAGGGGACCTGTCCCCCGGGACGGCGGGCTCCCTGCCCCGCCGCCTCCGCCAGGGAGGCGAAATCCGCCTCCTCCGCCCAGCGCTGAAATTCCTCATTGAACGCTTTCGCCGTGGCCAGGGCCTGTTTTTCCCGCTCAATCTTCGCGTTTTCCGGGGAGACGGCAGTGCCGTCCTTCCGCAGGGCCGTCATCACAGGCAGCTGGTAAGTATAGGAGGCCAGGACCGTGCCGGATTCATCCGCAGCTTCCCCGGTCTGGACCTGGGTTTCCACGAAGAAGGAGATAGAATCCGTATAGGGGACCTGGGGAGCGCTTCGGACAGCGGGAGGAGAAGCAGTCACCGTACTGCCGCCGCCGCAAGCGGTCAGCAGCAGGGCGGTCGCCGCAACCGGCGCCCATATCCGGGGAGAAATCCGGAAACGCCTCTGGCGTCTGCCGGTTTTCCTGCGTTTCATATGCGCTCCTTTCCGAAGAAGGCACATCCCTCCTTCCATAGCGCGCCGCCGTCCGCGGCAGCCAGCGCGGGATAGGCAAGCGCGTAGAGTTCCGCGGCCCGCTCTTCCAATCGGAGAAGCCCAAGAGCCTCCGGGGCCAGGGTTCGTGCGTGTCCCGCCCGGGAGAGGACGGGAAGAGTGGTCCGCATCTGGGCCAGGAGCCTCCGGCCCGTGTCGTTCATGGCCAGGGGCCGGAGATAGAGGGGGGCGGAGGGGCGGCCCTGAATGCCAAGGCACGCCCACAACACCATACGACGGAGACGGGCCAGGGGATAGCGTTTTGTCTTTGCCCGTTCCAGCACCTGCGCAACCGACGCCGCCCCGTGGACAGATCGGTACAGCCGGTGATAAAGGCCCTCCCGCCCCTCGTCCAGCGCCGCGAACTCCTCTTCGGTCATGGAACGCAGTTTCGCCAGAATCGCCCGCTCCACAGTCTCATAAAAGACCGGAGCCCGTCCGGCGGCCTCTTCGGCCAGGTAGCGGTCCCGCATGGCGTCCGCCATGCCGCGCAGCGCCTGTTCCCGTGCCCCGGTGCGCAACAGGGCTCTCAGGGAGGAGGCGGAGGGTAAATCCCCCTCCCCATAGGAAAGCGCTCCGTGGGCCGCGCCCTGACGGGGAACCGCCATCACCCGGATGGACTTGTCCCGCTTCAGGAGGCTCTTGCAGTATTCCACGGCCAGAAGATCGTTGGGATGGGACAGAACCGTCCCAACGGCATTGCCGCCTAAGCGTTCCGCGGCCCTCTGCCGTGCGGCGGGAAAGGAGATGCCCTTGGACAGTTCCTCCCGCAGAGAGGCGGAAAAATCCCCGCGAAGAAGAAGTGCTGCCACGTCTTGCAGGAGCTTAGCGTCGCCGCACTCGCTGCCAAACACAAGCGTATCTACCAGTCCCGTCGCCAGAAGATGGGTCACACCGCCCTCGGCAAATCCCTCCGCGGAGGAGACGGCCCACGGCAGTGGCAGCTCCAGCACCAGGTCCGCGCCGCTGAGAACCGCCGCCTGAGCCCGTGCCTGCCGCCGTACCACCGCCAGATCGCCCCGCTGCACGAAGTCTCCGCTCATGCAGCAGATGACTGCCGTGCCCGCTTGTCTCCGGGCCGCTTCCATGAGAACGACATGGCCCGGGTGGAGGGGGTTGTATTCCGCTATGATCCCTGCGACATGTTGTATGATACGCCCCTCCGCCACGGATTTCACCTCATTTCGGTTACGAGAAAATGACAGTTCGGTAAAAGCTCCCTATGCCCCTTTTTCCGCCGTTTCTGTGGAAAAAAGTCCCATAGCTTCCTTCATGGACAGCACTCGCAGAGCGCTTTCGTCAATCCTCCCCGCCATTTCCTCTGACGCCTCCGCCTCTTTGATGAGAGCCTCCGCCGCCGCTTCCAGGTCCACCGGGCACAGCAGTACATCCACCCCCGCCCGGACCGCCCGGACCGCAATCTCCCCGCTGTCATACCGATCCGACAGGGCCTTCATCTCTAAGCTGTCCGTCATGACCACGCCGTCAAAGCCCAGTTCCTCACGCAAAAGTTCCGTCACAATCTTCTCCGAAAAGGGGGCCGGGACGCTGTCCAAAGCCGGGACCATCAGGTGTCCCACCATCACCGCGTCCGCCCCTGCCCGGATGCCCGCTTCAAAGGGGACCAGTTCCTCCCGGCGCAGCTGGGCCTCTGATTTGCGCAGATACGCGGACCCCTCATGGCTGTCCTCGGCGGTGTCCCCGTGGCCCGGGAAGTGCTTCAAAGTGCAGCCCACGCCGCCGACATGGAAGCCCTCCACCGCCGCCGTCACCAGTTCCGCCGCCTCCCCAAAGTCCGTGCTGTATGCCCGGTTGCCGATGACCGTGTTGCTTTGATTGGACCACACGTCCGCCACCGGGGCCAGGTCAAAGTTAAAGCCGCAGGAGATCAAACCTCCGGCGATGGTCTCCGCGTTTTCCGCCGCCTTCTCCGCTCCCTGGCTCCGGTAGTTCAGCATAGGCCCCACATAGGGAGTGCCTACGGTACCCATGAGCCGGTTCACCCGTCCCCCCTCCTCGTCACAGGTCAGGATCAGGGGGATCCGGCTGGCGGACTGGGTGCGGTTTAACATGGTCCGGACCTGGTCCCGGTTCTCCAGATGGGTGCGGTCGTAGATCAGCCCCCCGACGGGGTACCGTTCCAGCAGATCTCCCGCCTGTTCCCCCGCCTCCCGCCGGGGAAGGCCCAGGGACTGGGGAAACACCACAAAGAGCTGGTACACCTTCTGCCGGAGATCCATTTCAGACAGCGCCCGCTCCGCCGCCGTAGGCTCCGGGATCGGTTCCGGCTCTGGAACCGGATCCGGCAGGGGATTGGGCAGGGGCGTGTCGAACTCCGGCGGCGGGTCCGGCAGGGGCGGCGGGGCCAGGCGCTCTGTGCCCAATGAGGGCAGAAACAACACCGCCAGCAGTAAGATCCCCATGGGCAGCAGCCGCCAGGACCATATCTCTCTCGCAGATTTCATCCGGTTTTCCCCCGTGTTTCAAATTGATAAATCTATCATATCATAAATCCCGGCTTTTGCAAGATTTACAGAATAAATCCATGTGATCGATGAAATTTCCCGTCCGTTGCCGTGCCAGCGGCCTGAAATCTTGCAAATCTTAAAGAGCGCGGGTAAAAATCCCCTGAATATGAAGGCAGCGGTATTTTTCGTAGGCGTACGTGGACAGGGGACGGTTGTCGGCGTCCGCGCTGTGGGCGGCTAAGAGGATGTTCTCCGGCGCGGCGGGGTATCCTACGGCCACCACCACCGGACAGTGGCCGTAGGAGGTGCCGTCAAAGGACAGCTGTACCAAATCCCCGGGAAGCAGTTCCTCTATGGCGCACTCCCGGGCAAAAGGCCCCGGGGTGGATTCCCCCCGGGTGAGAAATCGGTACAGGTAGATGACGCCGGTCCAGGCCGGGGCCTTCCGGTTGGCGTCAAGGTAGTACCAGCCAAAGGTGGGCGTGTAGTTCATAATGCCGCCTCCGGCGTAGAGGCACTGGGAGGCGAAATTGGTGCAGTCCCCGCCCAGGGCCTCATAGTTATAATAGGCCGGGTTCCGGCCATAGGCCCAGCGGTGGGCATAGGCCACCGCCTTGGCCCGGTCATAGGCGCGTTTCATAGCAATCCCTTCTTTCCCTCCATTCTATGCGCGCCATAGAAAAAGCGTTGACTTTCCAGAATCGTTCTGGTATGATGAACTTGTTACTACAAGCCGCAGGTCTCAAAATGTCAGGCAAACGTCGGACAAAGGAAGGGAGAGATCGTATGAAAGAACGGGTCCAGAAATTTGGACGCTTCCTCAGCGGCATGGTCATGCCCAACATCGGAGCGTTCATCGCGTGGGGCTTCATCACCGCCCTGTTCATCCCGGACGGCTGGTTCCCCAACGAGAGAATCAACGAGATGGTCAGTCCCATGCTGAACTACCTGCTGCCGCTCCTCATCGGCTACACCGGAGGCCGGATGCTGGCGGACCAGAAGGGCGCGGTGACGGGCGCTATCGCCACCCTGGGTGTCATCGTAGGCGTACCGGGCACTCCCATGTTCATTGGCGCCATGATTGCGGGGCCCCTTGGCGGCTGGTGCATTAAGAAATTTGACCAGGCCATGGAGGGACACATCCCCGCCGGGTTTGAGATGCTGGTGAACAACTTCTCCGTGGGTATCATCGGCGGCGTGCTGGCGGTGCTGTCCATGTTCGTCATCGGGCCTGTGTGCAGCGCCCTGACCGGCATTCTGGGCGCGGGCGTAGGCTTCCTGGTGGGCCATGGCCTCCTGCCCCTCACCGCCATTCTGGTGGAACCCGCCAAGGTGCTGTTCCTGAACAACGCCATTAACCACGGCGTATTCACCCCCATCGGCGTACAGCAGGCCACGGAACTCGGCAAGTCCATCCTGTTCATGATTGAGTCCAACCCCGGCCCCGGATTGGGCCTCCTGCTGGCCTATGTGGTGGCGGGCAAGGGTTCCTCCAAGTCCTCCGCCGCCGGCGCGGCCTTCATCCAGTTCGTGGGCGGCATCCACGAGCTGTACTTCCCCTTCGTCCTCATGAACCCCATCCTGATTCTGGGGCCCATGACCGGCAACATCGTGGGCATCTTCCTGCTGCAGCTCCTGGGCGGCGGCCTGAAAGCGGCGGCCTCCCCGGGCTCCATCATCGCGGAACTGCTCATGACCCCCAGAGGCGCGTACTTTGCCAACATCGTGGGCATTGCGGCGGCCTGCGCCGTCAGTTTCGTGGTGACGCTGGCCCTTATGAAACTGTTCGTCCGTGAGGAAGCCGAGGGCGACTTTGAGGCGGCACAGGCGGCTCTGGCGGAGAGCAAGGCCATCGCCAAGGGACAGGTCCCCGCCGCCAACGCCGTGTACGTAGACCCCAGGGACGTGAAGAAGATCGTCTTTGCCTGCGACGCGGGCATGGGTTCCTCCGCCATGGGCGCGACAATGCTCCGCAATAAGCTCAAAGGCGCGGGCATCACCGACATCACCGTGGTTCACGCCCCGGTGTCCGAAGTCCCCAAGGACTGCCAGATCATCGTCACCCACCACGAGCTGTCCGCCCGGGCCGCCAACGACAATCCGGGCGTGCGGATTATCCCCATTAAGAACTTCATGGGCGCTCCCGAATACGACGCCCTTGTCACCGAAATGGTAGAGGGCCGTGGCGCCGCCGGGGCCCAGAGCGCCGGAAGCGTCCACGCGGCGGAGGCCGACAAAGTCCAGGCCGGAGAGATCCTGCTGAAAAAGGAGAACATCAAGCTGGGACTGAAACCCGTGGCGCCGGAACAGGCGATCCGGGACTGCGGCCGCATGATGGTGGAAGCCGGCATCGTGGAGGAAGGCTACATCGAGGGCATGATTGAGCGGAACAAGAGCTTCCCTGTGGCCATCGGCAACCATGTGGCGATTCCCCACGGCACCAATGAGGCCCGGAAGTTCATCATTCACAACGGCCTGGTGTGTATGACCTATCCCGATGGCATTGCCTGGGATGAGGATACCGTGAAACTGGTGGTGGGCATTGCCGTGAAGGACGGCGGAGACCACGTGGATGTGCTGGGAGCCGTGGCGGAAGCCGCCGACACGGAGGAGGCCACAGACGCCCTGGTGTCCAGCGGAGATGTGGACCTCATTTACAAAAAGCTCAACGGTTTGGCGTAAAAAAATCGGACGTAGAAATCTGACTGAAAACACGCGGCAGGGGCTGAACGCTCCTGCCGCGTGTTTTGCTCTTATATCGTGTATTTACAAAGCGTTATGCCTTGCACTCGCCTACGCCCAAGGGGTTGCCCTCGTTGAAGTTCCGGGCGTTTTCCAGGGTGGTTCCGGCAATGGCCTGCAATGCCTCCCGGGTGAAGAAGGCCTGGTGAGAGGTCAGCACCACGTTGGGAAACATCAGCAGACGCGCCAGATTCTCGTTCCGGGTGAAGTCGTCGGAGTGGTCCGTGTACACATAGGCGTCCTCGTCCTCATAGACATCCAGGGCTACCGCGTGGAACTTTCCGGCCTTCAGGGCGGCGATCAGGGCCTCCGTATCAATGAGGGCGCCCCGTCCGGCGTTCACCAGCATGGCGTCGTCCTTCATGTGGGAGATGGCCTCCGCGTCGAGAATGTGGAAGGTGCCGCCCTCTCCCATGAACAGAGGCACGTGGAGGGACACCAGGTCCGCCCGTTCCAGCACCGTGAACTTGTCGGCGTAGGTCAGCAGACCCTCGTCCACCAGCTTCTGGTTGGGATAGGCGTCCCAGGCCAGGACCGTCATGCCGAAGCCCTTGCAGATCCGGGCAAAGCACTGGCCAATCTGACCGGTGCCAATGATGCCCGCCACCTTGTTGTGGAGGTCCACGCCCATGAGGCCGTTGAGGGAGAAGTTGTTGTCCTTCACCCGGTAAATGGCCTTGTGCAGGCGGCGGTTGGCGGCCATGATGATGGCCATGGCGTGTTCCGCTACCGCGTAGGGGGAGTAGGCGGGCACCCGCACCACCGTCAGGCCCCGGGCCTCCGCCGCCTTCAAATCCACGTTGTTAAAGCCCATGCAGCGCAGCAGCACCAGCCGCACGCCCCCGTCAGCCAGGATGTCCACCACCTTGGCCGGGCACTCGTCGTTGACGAAGATGCACACCGCGTCATAGCCCTTGGCAAGATAGGCGGTTTCCTCCGTGAGGCGGGTGGTGAAGAAGGTAATATCACAGTTGAAGGTGCCCTCACCCTTGTCCTTGATGAGCTCGCTGAAAAACAGTTGGTCATAGTCCTTGGTGCCGAAAAAGGCGATTTTCAGCACGTCCACCTTTTTCTTCTCCGCAAACGTGTCGTTGAGGATCTTCTCCACCTGGGCCAGGGATCCGGCCTCGTCGCCGCCCTCGGCGCTGATCTCCAGCACGGAACCCTTCCCCGCGTGGAGAGACAGGAGCTGCAAGACATTGTTGCCGTTGGCGGTCTTGCCGTTGCACTTGACGGTGATCTGGGAGGGAATCTTGACGCAGGCTTGGGCGAGAATCGCCGCGGGGCGGGCATGGATGCCAAAGGGATTGGTCACTTCAAACTGGATGGTCTGCATACCTTTCTTCCTCCTTGCGGCCCGGACGGCGCACCGCCTCCGGACCTTTGTCAGATTTGTGGGACCTGAGAGTATCATATAACATTTCCCCTGGAAATACCAGCCCTTTTGAGAAATTTTTGTCAATAAAAATAAAACGTTCTTCTCAGCGCCCTGTGAGGGAGTTTTCCCGCCTTGAAATGCCGGGGAAACTGTGTTACACTGTGATGGGATAAATCCATGGAGGGAAAGGGGGCGCGGCGGTATGGCGGAGAGTACACGGTCCGGACAGCGGTGGGATCTCCTGGATACCCTCCGGGGGATTACGCTTCTCAGCATGATCCTCTACCACGCCTGCTGGGATCTGGTGTGGATTTGGAACTATGACTGGGGCTGGTACCGGTCTCAGGGGGCCTTTTTCTGGCAGCAGAGCATCTGCTGGACCTTTCTGCTCCTGTCCGGGTTCTGCTTCTCCCTGGGACGCCGTCCGGTCCGGCGGGGAATCATCATCTTTTTCTGGGGCGGCGTCATTATGGCGGTGACGGCCCTGGCAATACCAGACAATCCGGTGTTTTTCGGGGTGCTGTCCCTGCTGGGCAGCGCCGCCCTGCTGACCGCCGCCGCCTGTCCCCTGCTGCGGCGGATCCCCGCTCCGGTGGGACTGGCCGGAAGCTTTGCCCTCTTTGTCCTCACCCGGAACCTCAGCGGCGGCACCGCCGTGTTCGGCTTAATCCGCCTTCCCTCCTGGCTCTATCGGAATCCCTTCACCGCCTGCTTCGGGTTCCCCCCTGCCAGGTTCGTCTCCTCCGACTACTTTCCCCTGCTGCCCTGGCTGTTTCTCTACTGGACCGGGTACTTTCTCTTTTCCCTTCGGCCCTGGCGGTTCCCCTCCTGCCGGGTCCCGGTCCTCACCGCCATGGGACGGCGGTCCCTGCTCATCTACCTGCTGCATCAGCCTGTGCTCTACGCCCTGCTGTGGGTCTGGAGCACGTGGCACCGTTGAGAGGAGGCGCGGTCTCATGCGGCGGTCTGTCGTCGGCATCCTGGCCCATGTGGACGCCGGGAAAACCACCCTCTCCGAGGCCCTGCTGTTCCGTTCCGGAACCCTCCGGGCCATGGGACGGGTGGACCACGGGGACGCGTTTTTGGATACGGACGCTTTAGAACGGGAGCGGGGCATTACGATTTTCTCCAAATGCGCACGGTTCACGTTTGAGGACTGGGAGGCGGTCCTCCTGGACACCCCGGGCCACGTGGATTTCTCCGCGGAGACGGAGCGGGTTTTGGGAGTCCTGGACTGCGCCATTGTCCTTATCAGCGGCACCGACGGCGTCCAGAGCCACACCCGGACCCTGTGGAACCTGCTGTCCCGGCACAAAGTCCCTGCCTTTCTCTTTGTCAACAAGATGGACCTGGACGGGGCGGACCGGGACCGGGTACTGGAAGATCTGAAAGCTGGACTGTCCGGCTCTATTGTGGATTTTGGCGGGCCGCCGGAGGCCGTGGCGGAGGAGGCGGCCTTGTGTGAGGAGGGGGTGTTGGAGCGGTATCTGGACTCCGGCACCGTATCGGAGGCAGATCTGCGCCGCCTCATCGGGGAGCGGAAACTGTTCCCCTGCTTCTTCGGCTCCGCCCTGAAATTAGACGGGGTAGACCCGTTTCTGTCCGCCCTGGCCCGGTATGCCCCCTCTCCCGCCTACGGCCCGGAATTCGGGGCCAGAATCTTCAAAATCACCCGGGATCCCCAGGGGAAGCGCCTGACCTGGCTGAAAGTCACCGGCGGCGTCCTCCGGGCAAAGCAGACCCTCTCCCACGGCGATCCCCAAGTCAAGAGCGGGTGGGCGGAAAAAGCGGATCAGCTCCGGCTCTACTCCGGAAAGAAATACCAGCCCATAGAAACAGCAGAAGCCGGGACGATCTGCGCCGTGACAGGGCTGCGGCAGTCCCGGGTGGGAGAGGGCCTGGGGTTTGAACGGGACGATCCGGGGCCATCCTTAGAACCGGTGCTCTCCTACCGGGTCCTGCCCCTGGACGGTACGGATCCCCATACCGCTTTAGAAGCCCTGCGGCAGCTGGAAGAAGAAGATCCCCAGCTCCATGTGGTGTGGGATGAAGGGTCCCACGCCCTCCACGTCCGGCTCATGGGGGAAATCCAGCTGGAAGTCCTCCGGCGGGTCCTCCGGGACCGCTTCGGCATGGACGCCGCTTTCGGCGACGCCGCCATTGTCTATCGGGAAACCATCGCCGCCCCGGCGGTGGGCGTGGGCCACTTTGAGCCTCTGCGCCACTACGCGGAAGTCCATCTCCTGCTGGAACCCCTGCCCACTGGCAGCGGGTTACAGTTGGCCTCCCGCTGCCCGGAGGATGCCTTAGACCGGAACTGGCAGCGGCTGATCTTAACCCATTTGGCAGAGCGGGAACATCCCGGCGTCCTGACCGGGTCCCCTATTACGGATCTGCGCATCACTTTGACGGCGGGCCGTGCCCACCTAAAACACACGGAGGGCGGCGACTTCCGGGAGGCCACTTATCGGGCGGTGCGGCAGGGCCTCATGGGAGCGGAGTGCGTGCTGCTGGAACCCTGGTACGCTTTCCGGCTGGAACTCCCCGCCTCCTATGTGGGGCGGGCCATCACGGACCTTCAGCGGATGGGCGGGGACTTCCGGCCTCCGGAGACGGAGGGGGAGACGGTGGTCCTGACCGGATCCGCCCCGGTGTCCGGCATGAAGGAGTACGCCGCGGAGGTCCGGGCCTACTCCCGGGGCCTGGGACAGCTGTCCCTGGGGGTGTCCGGTTTCCGTCCCTGCCCCGATCAGGAGGCCGTCGTTGCTTCCATCGGCTACGATCCGGAGCGGGACATCGCCAATCCCACAGGATCCGTGTTCTGCGCCCACGGAGCCGGGTATGTGGTCCCCTGGTTTCAAGTTCCCGATTTGGCCCATATTCCGGTGGAGGCCCGTCCAAAAGAACGACAGGAAGCCGCCGCCCCCAGCCGGTCCGGTTCTTCGCCGAAACCTGTGGATTTCGCCGGAACCCTGGCCCAGGAGAAGGAACTGAAAGCCATTTTTGAGCGGACCTACGGTCCCGCCAAAGAGCGCCGGGAAGTTCAGGTCCGGCAGCCGGAACCCCCGGCCCCAGTTCAGTCCGCCAAACTTCCGGAAGGACCGGAGTACCTGCTGGTAGACGGCTATAACATCATTTATGCCTGGGAGGAACTGTCCGCCGTGGCCCGGGAAAACCTGGACGCCGCCCGGACCTTGCTCTGCGATCTGCTGTGCGAGTACCAGGGAATGCGGGGGTGCGTGGTCATCGTGGTGTTCGACGCCTACAAGGTCCGGGGAAATCCCGGGTCCCATGAGAAGTATCACAACATCCATGTGGTCTACACCAAGGAGGCGGAGACGGCGGACGCCTATATTGAGCGGGCCACCTATGAGATTGGCCGGGGACACCGGATCCGGGTGGCCACCTCCGACGGGCCGGAACAGCTGATCATCCTGGGCCACGGGGCCCTGCGCCTGCCCGCCTCCCTGTTCCGGGAAGAGATGGAACAGGTCCAGGGCCGTATCGCCCAGATCCTCTCCGCCCTCAACCGCCGGGAGAACACCGGCGTGGTCCGGGCCGCCATCGAACGGGCCCTGTCCCAAAGAAACCAGTCCGGCGCGTGAACGGACGGAACAACACGGCACTTGTAAAATGACGGCGTATGTGATATGATACAAGGCAGGAAGGGATCATCTTTATGATTTCCTGTAAACATCACTCCTGTAACATCAGCAGAGATCAGGAAAGCGGTGGGGATATGGACAGTTATTCCATCAAAAGCGTGACCTTCGGCGGGTTCGACAAACTGGACGTGGTCCGCTATATCGAGAGCCTCTCCAAAACCGCCGCCGGAGAAAAACAGGATTTGGAGGCCCGGGTCCGGGAGCTGGAGGATGAAACCCAGCGGCTCCAGGACCGGACAGCGGAGTTAGAGAGCCAGATCGCCGATTTGCAGGCCCGGTTGGACGAGACCGCCGCTCAGAGGGACAAGCTCTCTTTGGACCTGGAACAGGAGACTGCCCGCCGGGAGGCCTTGGAACCCATGCGGGACGCCGCCCGGGAACTGGAAGCCCTCCGTGAGGAGGTGGAGGCCCTGCGGCATGACGCCAACGCCTATGCCCAGTTCCGCAGCCAGGTGGGGGCCATTGAGTGCGAGGCCCGGGAGCGGGCCAACACCATCGAAATCGCCGCCGCCGAGCGGGTGCGCCGCACGGTGTCCGCATTCCATGAGCAGTACCAGGATTTGATGCAGATCTTTGAAAGTACCGCCACCCATGTCACCGGGGAACTGCGCAAGGTACAGGTGAATCTCACCCAGCTGCCCCGGGTTATGGACCAGGCCGACACGGAACTGAAAGCCATGACCGACCAAATGCGCCGGAATGACGAGGAAGAAGCGCCGCCCAAGCCTTAAACGCCTACAATCCGCTCTTTTTCGCCGCCCCATCCCAAACGGAATGGGGCGGCGTCTTTTCCGTCACGAGCAGCGGCCCCGGCATATTCTGTCGGCGTTGATCTGCGGCGGAATGCTCATGGTCATGATTCCGTTGTACCGGATGCAGATGTCCTCTCCGGCCCGGAACCGGCCCGCGTGGGCTGTGCGGACCCGGACCTCCTGATCCGTCTCCCGGTCCCGGACCAGCAGTTCCCCGTTACAGGCACAGCCCCGAAGCACCCGGGCGTCCATGGTCACGGTTTCCACAGCGTTGGATCCCATTGTCTCACCTCCTCCGTTTTTGAAATACTCTCTATTCTATGCCTGGGGCTGTTCTCCGGTGACAGGGGAACGCATAGAACCCGCCCCGGCACGCCATGCTATGGAGATGGAGGTGAACGCCCTTGCAAAAATGGTTTTGGTTCTTTTTCCTTTACAGCTTCTTCGGGTTTCTCCTGGAATGGTCCTACGCGAAACTCCGCCGGGGGCATCCAGACCGGAAATGCCTGCTGGTGCTGCCCCTGTGCCCGGTCTACGGCCTGGGGGCCTGTGTGAGCCTGTTCTGCGCCCCCCTGGCAGGTGGGAACCCCCTGGCGCTGTTCGCTCTGGGGGCCCTGTGCTGTACGGCGGCGGAGTACGTCATGGCGGTGTGGTATGAGCGCTGGATCGGGGTGCCCTTCTGGAATTACGCGGGCCGTCCGGGAAATCTGCGGGGACGGGTGTGCCTGCCTTTCTCCCTGGCCTGGGGCGGTTTGGTGGTGACGGGATACTACGCCCTCCATCCGACGGTGGATCGCCTGGCCGCCGGGATCCCGGACCGCTACACCGCCGCTGTGGGCTCCGTGGCGCTCTTTGACGCCCTGCTCTCCACCGTCCTGCTCCGCAGAACCCGGGATCGGGCCTGCCTTCGCTGGTACGACGCCCTCTCCGGTGCCCTCACGGAAAGGAGGGCCTGTCCGGATCCCGCCTCCGCCCCGGAACAAGCCTGATTCTCCCCGGAAACCGCTGTCACCGCCGCCGCCTGACGCATAGCCTGAGAGTGAAAAAACACGGGAAACCTCCCGTTTCCCGAACAGGAGGACGGCAATGGCTACGCATTTTTTCTTGGGGGCCAACAGCGGCGCGGGGTTCCAGAACCTGTTTTCGGAACTGGCGGACCCGGAACGGGCCCTGGATATTATGATTCTCAAAGGCGGTCCCGGCGTGGGAAAGAACACCTTTCTGCGGGAACTGGGCCGGACCATGGAGGACGCCGGACTGGACGTGGAGTTCCTGTGGTGTTCCGGGGATCCCGCCTCCTTAGACGGGGTCCGGGTGCCGGGGATCCGCTGCGCGGCGGCGGACGGTACCGCCCCCCATGTGCTGGAACCCCGGTATCCGGCGGCAGTGGACCGGTATGTGGACTTGGGCCGCTTCTATGACATTGCCGCCGCCAAACAGGACGCGGAGGCGGTGAAAACCTGTACGAAACGCTATCAGGCGGCCTACGCCCGGGCGTACAGCGCCCTGAACGCCGCCCGTCAGGTGGAACTGGACGCCGCCGCCTCCCTGGACTTTGACCGGGAGCGGGCGGAACGGCGGTTCCGGGGGATCCAGCTGCGGGAACTGCGGCGGCGGGGAAATCAGGAGGGCAGAACCCTGAAACGGTTCCTGGGGTCCGTCACCCATCAGGGGGCCGTGTGGAGGTTTGACAGCGTGGATGCCCTGTGCCCCCGGGTCTATGAGATCGCCGACAGCTTCGGCTTCGCGGGATCCCTGCTCTCCCGCCTCCACCGGACCGCTGTGGATCGGGGCTGGGACACCATCGTCTGTATGTGCCCGGAGGATCCCAAACGCATGGAACACCTGTTGGTCCCCGGCCTGGGGGTAGCCTTTATCTCCACCCGGTCCGGCATGGAGTACGGCGGGCGTCCCTTCCGGCGGGTCCGGCTGGACGCCCTGGTCCGGACAAAGCAGAAAGCCTCCCTCCGCTTCGAACTGCGTATGGCCGCCCTGCTCCGGGACAGCGGCATAGAGGCCCTGCGGGAGGCCAAAACCCACCACGACGCCTTGGAAGCCGTTTATAACCCCTACGTGGACTTCGACGGCGTCCGGGCCTTGGCGGCCATAGAGGCGGGACGGTGGCTGAGCTATCGAAAGGGGGAAAAGGCGTAAGGAGCTGGAGAAGCGGGGTCCAGCCTTAGAAAACAATCCCCGGAACCGCAACGGTTCCGGGGATAAAATTTGTTAAACCAATGCCTTTTTTCAAACGCAAATCTCCGCCGCCATATCACTCCCCGAACAGGTCCGCGTGGGTGCCGGTACGGACAAGATACAACTCATCCCCAGACACACGGTAGATTAGCAGCCAGTCCGGGAGAATGTGACACTCCTGATGTCCCTTCCAGTTTCCGGTCAGCATATGGGGCCGGTTTCTGGGCGGGAGCGGGGCAGGGATGCGGAGCGTGTTTACCACGTCCTCTAAAAGGCGAAGATCACGTCCCGCCTTAGCACAAGCCTTTGTGTCCCTGCGAAATCGGGCGGATGTGTTGACCTTCAACACAGCCTATTCCTCCACAATCTGACGGAACAGGTCCGCCGTGGAGCCGGTGAAGTGTTCGCCGGAACCATCGGCGATCATGCGGTCAACCTCTGCCATCGCTTCCAGCGTCTCCGCGTTGGGCGTCTCCTCCGGGACAGCGGCCCCTTGGAGATAGGCCACCACATACAGCAGTTTTGCCTCCGAGATCTGGTCAATTAGGCTCTTTGCCAGTTCACGGTTACTCATTACGCGTCTCCCTTCCCGTCCAGGGAATCCGTCTTAGGTCACTGGCACGTCAGCCAGAGGCAGATCTGATCGCTTGCAAAGATAAAGGCTGTACAAAACTCACCGTTTGGAGAACTGGGGAGCCCGGCGGGCGGCTTTCAGACCGTACTTCTTCCGCTCCTTCATACGGGGATCCCGGGTCAGGAATCCGGACTTTTTCAGCACCGTCCGGTTGTCCTCGCTGACCAGCAGCAGCGCCCGGGAGATGCCGTGGCGCAGAGCGCCGGCCTGTCCGGACACACCGCCGCCGGTGACGGTGGCCACGATGTCCACCTTGCCCACGTTGCCCGTGGCCTCCAGGGGCTGGCGGACCACCATCTTCAAGGTGTCCAGGCCGAAATACTCCTCAATGTCCCGGCCGTTGATGGTGATGGAGCCGGAACCGTTCTGGAACAGATGCACCCGGGCCACGGAGGACTTCCGGCGGCCAGTGCCGTAGAGATAGGGCTTTTTAGACTGGTACATGGCGCTTCCTCCTTAGTCCAGGGCCACAGGCTTCTGGGCCTGCTGCTCGTAATTTTCATCGGCGTAGATGTGCAGGCGCTTGAGGGAGTCCTTGGAGATGGTGTTCCGGGGCATCATCCCACGGACCGCCACCCGCATGGCAAGCTCCGGCTTCTCCTGCATCAAAATCCGGTAGGGGGTCTCTTTCAGGCCGCCCACCCAGCCGGAATGGGTCCGGTAGAACTTCTGGGTGCCCTTGTTGCCCGTCAGGACCGCTTTCCCGGCGTTGATGATGATGACATTGTCCCCGCAGTCGGCGTGGGGGGTGTAGGTAGGCTTCGTCTTGCCCCGCAAGAGGTCCGCGGCCCGCACGGCGGTCTTGCCCAAGGGCTTCCCGGCGGCGTCCAGGATGTACCACTTGCGTTCAATGTTGGCCTGATTCGCCATGAAAGTGGACATAGTGTTTCCTCCGAACTTCAAAATCTTTCTGACTGCCCAGACGTTTCAGACGTACAGGCTTTCCGTGAGCTTTACTTATACCACACCCGTCCCGCCCTTGTCAAGGGGGATCTTGCGTTTTTCTTCAAATCCTCCCGATTTCTCTGGTTTTCTCCCGTTTTCTCGTGAATGCTCACTTTTCAATTTAGAATTGGCGCAGACGGGGCGGGGCGGATCCGGCGTCTTTTCACAAAAACCATTGTACCGCGCCTTCCGGTGTGGTATACTGGCCCTGGAAACAGGCCCCGCTGTCCCGGACAGAACACGGCGGGAGATAAGAAAGGAGATGGGTCCCATGACGGACAAGGAACTGGTCACGACCACGATTTCCCGGTATATGGATCTGCTTCGCATTGAGTGCGCGGCCAACCGGGACGCCGTGATCGAAACCCAGAAGCGGGAACTCCGGGCCGCGCTGGAATCCATGGGCGTCTCCGTGGAAGATCTCCGGGTGTCCCAATAAGCGGCGGCTTCCCGCCGCCCAACGCGAACGCGCCGCCCCTTCCCAAGGGCGGCGCTTCTTATGGCTGCAAACTCTAACACGCCTAAAAAAACGAAAAGACCGCAAATTTCCCCTTGACAGAAGGAAAGATCTGTGGTAGAATAAAGTACTTTATATAGTCTGCTGGGCAGGTGCCCACTTCGTTCCTTACGTCAGAGTATAGCATATTTTCCATGCCAGCGCAAGATGGGTTGATAAAATCTTTAACAACGCTTCCCCGTGTGCCGCCATCGCGGACCGGGCAGGCGCGGATTCCCAAAGGAAAGGTGGACGCAAATGGCCAAAGACAAGCTGTACGGCAAAACCATCCGCAAGAATTTCGCACGGTTCGGGGAGGCGGTCTCCATGCCCAACCTCCTGGAAATCCAGAAGCGCTCCTATCAGGAGTTTCTGGACACCGGACTGCGGGAGGTTTTCGCGGACGTGGGTGCCATCACGGACTACCAGGGGAACCTGGAACTGACCTTCATCGACTACAAGATGGATGAAAATCCCAAGTACAACGTGGAGGAGTGCAAGGCCCGGGACGCCACCTATGCCGCCCCCCTGAAAGTCAAGGCGCGGCTGCGGAACAAGGAAACCGACGTGATGAAGGAACAGGAACTGTTCATGGGGGACTTCCCCCTTATGACCCACTCCGGCACCTTCGTCATCAACGGCGCGGAACGGGTGGTGGTGTCCCAGATTGTCCGCTCCCCCGGCGTCTACTACGGCAAGGAAAACGACATCAAAACCGATATCCCCCTCCTCTCCTGCACCGTGATCCCCTACCGGGGTGCCTGGCTGGAATATGAGACGGATACCAACGAGGTGTTCTGGGTCCGCATCGACAAGAACCGCAAGATTCCCATTACCTGCCTCATCCGGGCCATGGGATTGAAAACCGACCAGGAGATCCTGGACCGGTTCGGGGACGATCCCCGCATTGTGGCCACGCTGGAAAAGGACCCCAGCAAGAGCTATGAGGAGGCCATGCTGGAGATCTACCGGAAGCTCCGTCCCGGCGAACCGCCCACGGTGGAGGCCTCCGAGACCCTGCTCCACAGCCTGTTCTTCGACGCCCGGCGCTATGACCTCAGCGTGGTGGGCCGCTATAAATTCAACCGCAAGCTCTCTTTGTGGCAGCGGGTAACGGGCCACCGCTTAGCGGCCCCCGCCGTGGATCCCGCCACCGGGGAACTGCTCTTTGAGGCCGGACACCTGCTCTCCAAAGAGGACGCCCGGCTGCTGGACGCCGTAGGCGTCTTTGAAGTCACTTTGGACGTAGAGGGCGTGACGGTACGGGTCCAGTCCAACCGGATGTGCGATATGGCCCGGTATGTGGACTTCGATCCGCTGGCGGTGTGCGGCATCAAGGAGCGGGTGCGCTATGAGGTGCTGCAAAGCCTCCTGTCCAAATACCAGGGAGAGGAACTGCAGGACCAGATCATCCTCAATAAAGAGAAACTGGTGCCCAAGCACATCATGATCGACGACATCCTGGCCTCCATCAACTATATGAACGGCCTGGGCCGGGGCATCAGCGTGAAAGACGACATTGACCACTTAGGCAACCGCCGCCTCCGCTGCGTGGGGGAACTGCTGCAAAACCAGTTCCGTATCGGCTTTTCCCGCATGGAGCGGGTGATCCGGGAGCGCATGACCATCCAGGACTTGGAGAGCGTGACGCCCCAGAGCCTGATCAACATCCGTCCCGTCACCGCCGCCATTAAGGAGTTCTTCGGATCCAGCCCTCTGAGCCAGTTCATGGACCAGACCAACCCCCTGGCGGAACTGACCCACAAGCGGCGTCTCTCCGCCCTGGGTCCCGGGGGTCTCTCCCGGGAGCGGGCCAACATGGAGGTCCGGGACGTGCATTACAGCCACTACGGCCGGATGTGCCCCATTGAGACGCCGGAAGGTCCCAACATCGGCCTCATCTCCTACCTGGCCACCTACGCCCGGATCAACGAGTACGGGTTCATTGAGACCCCCTACCGGGCCGTGGACAAGGAGACGGGAAAAGTCTCCACGGAGATCACCTATATGACCGCCGACGAGGAGGACAACTACATCGTCGGCCCCGCGGCGGAGCCTTTGGATGAAAACGGCTGCCTGATCCACCCCCGGATCACCGCCCGCCACCGGGACGAGATCGTGGTGGTGGACCGGGAGCGGGTGGACTATATGGACGTATCCCCCCGGATGATGGTGTCCATTGCCACAGCCATGATCCCCTTCCTGCCCAACGACGACGCCAACCGTGCCCTCATGGGGGCCAATATGCAGCGCCAGGCGGTGCCTCTGCTGCGGCCCCACGCCCCCATTGTGGGCACCGGCATGGAGCACAAGGTCTGCATCGACTCGGAGATCACGGTCCTGGCGGAGGGAGACGGTGTGGTCACCAGCCTGGACGCCCGCCATGTAACGGTCCGCTATGATGACGGAACGACGAAAGACTATCCCCTCATCAAGTTCCTCCGGTCCAACCACACCACCTGCATCAACCAGCACCCCATTGTGGACGTGGGCGACCGGGTCCACGGCTGGCAGACCGCCCCAGACGGGGAGCGCATCGCCCCCACGGTCCTGGCGGACGGCCCCGCCACGGAAAACGGGGAGATCGCCTTGGGCCAGAACATCCTGGTGGGCTTTATGACCTGGGAGGGCTACAACTATGAGGACGCCGTCCTCTTAAACGAGCGGCTGGTCCGGGACGATATCTATACCTCCATCCATATCGAGGAATTTGAGATCGACGCCCGGGATACGAAACTGGGGCCCGAGGAGATCACCCGGGATATCCCCAACGTAGGCGACGACGCCTTAAAAGATTTGGATGAGATGGGCATCATCCGGGTAGGCGCGGAGGTCAAGTCCGGGGACATCCTGGTGGGGAAAGTCACCCCCAAGGGCGAGACGGATCTGACCGCCGAGGAGCGGCTGCTGCGGGCCATTTTCGGCGAAAAGGCCCGGGAAGTCCGGGACACCTCCCTGAAAGTCCCCCACGGCGAGAGCGGCATTGTCCTGGACACCAAGGTCTTTACCCGGGAGGCCGGGGACGACCTGGGCCCCGGCGTCAATATGGTGGTGCGGGTGTATATCGCCCAGCGCCGGAAGATCCAGGTAGGCGACAAGATGGCCGGACGCCACGGCAACAAGGGCGTGGTCTCCCGGGTCCTGCCGGAGGAGGATATGCCCTTCCTGCCGGACGGCACCCCCCTGGACATCGTACTGAACCCCCTGGGCGTCCCCTCCCGTATGAACATCGGACAGGTGCTGGAAGTCCATCTGGGCTACGCCGCCCATGAACTGGGCTGCAAAGTGGCCACGCCCATCTTTGACGGCGCCCGGGAGGAGGACATCTCCGCCATGCTGGAAGAGGCCGGACTGGATCCGGAGGGCAAGAGCGTCCTCTACGACGGCCGTACCGGCGAACCCTTTGACAACAAGGTCACTGTGGGCTACGTTTACTTCCTGAAACTCCACCACCTGGTGGACGACAAGATCCACGCCCGGTCTACGGGCCCCTACTCCCTGGTAACCCAGCAGCCCCTGGGCGGCAAGGCCCAGTTCGGCGGACAGCGCTTCGGAGAGATGGAGGTCTGGGCCCTGGAGGCCTACGGCGCGGCCTATACCCTGCAGGAGATCCTGACCGTCAAGTCCGACGACGTGACAGGCCGGGTCCGGACCTATGAGTCCATCGTCAAGGGCCACAACGTGCCCCAGCCCGGAGTGCCGGAGTCCTTTAAGGTGCTGGTGAAGGAACTGCAGTCCCTGTGCTTAGACATCGAAGTCTTGGACGCGGAGGGCAATCCCATTGAACTCAAAGACGACGAGGACGCCATGGACACCTTCAACCTGGCCCGTATGGACGCGGAGGACGACCGCCGGAACCGGAACTATGACGCCGCGGCGGAGTTCCAGCAGTCCGGCTTTGACGTGGCGGAGGCCCCGGAGGACGCGGGAGCCGATGTTGGCGCGGACGACTACACGGACGACTATACAGACGGCGACGACGACCTGGATCCGGAGGATGCCCTGGACTTCGACGGCTCCCTGGCCGCCTTTGAATCGGCGGACGCCGATTTGGAATCGTGAACCGGCCTGCCCGAGTGTGAGCGGGAAAAGGAGGAACTATGACGGAAACCAAGCCCCATATCGCCTTTGACGCGATCAAAATCGGCATGGCCTCCCCGGATCAGATCCGCAGCTGGTCCTATGGCGAGGTGAAAAAGCCGGAGACCATCAACTACCGCACCTTGAAACCGGAGCGGGACGGCCTGTTCTGTGAGCGCATCTTTGGGCCTACCAAGGACTGGGAGTGCCACTGCGGCAAATACAAGAAGATCCGTTACAAGGGCAAGATCTGCGACCGCTGCGGCGTGGAAGTGACCCGGGCCAAGGTCCGCCGGGAGCGCATGGGCCACATTGAGCTGGCCACCCCCGTGTCCCATATCTGGTACTTCAAAGGCATCCCCTCCCGTATGGGCCTGCTGCTGGATATCAGCCCCCGGATCCTGGAAAAGGTGCTGTATTTCGCCAACTATATCGTCACGGATCCCGGGGAGACCCCCCTGTCCAAAAACCAGATCCTGTCTGAGAAAGAATACCGGGACTACCGGGAGAAGTACGAGAACGATTTCGACGCCGGCATGGGCGCGGAGTCCGTGAAGAAGCTGCTGCAAGCCGTGAACTTAGACGAACTCTCCGCCCAGCTTCACGCGGATTTGAAAAACGCCTCCGGCCAGAAAAAGGCCCGGATCGTCAAGCGGCTGGAAGTGGTGGACGCCTTCCGTCTGTCCGGCAACAAGCCGGAGTGGATGGTCATCGACGTGCTGCCCGTGATCCCGCCGGAACTGCGTCCTATGGTCCAGCTGGACGGCGGACGCTTCGCTACCTCCGACTTAAACGACCTCTACCGCCGTGTCATCAACCGGAACAACCGCCTCAAGCGCCTCATTCAGCTCAACGCCCCGGACATCATCGTCCGCAACGAAAAGCGGATGCTGCAAGAGGCCGTGGACGCCCTCATCGACAACGGCCGCCGGGGCCGGGCGGTCACGGGGGCCAACAACCGGGCCCTGAAATCCCTCAGCGATCTTCTCAAAGGCAAACAGGGCCGCTTCCGGCAGAACCTCCTGGGCAAGCGGGTGGACTACTCCGGCCGCAGCGTCATCGTGGTGGGCCCGGAGCTGAAAATCTACCAGTGCGGCGTCCCCAAGGAGATGGCCGTGGAGCTGTTCCGGCCCTTCATCATGAAGAAGCTGGTGGAGGACGGCACCGCCAACAACATCAAGTCCGCCAAGAAGATGGTGGACAAAGGGGTCACGGAGGTGTGGGACGCCCTGGATGTGATCATCGAGGACCACCCCGTCATGCTCAACCGCGCCCCTACCCTCCACCGTCTGGGCATCCAGGCCTTTGAGCCGGTGCTGGTGGAGGGCCGGGCCCTGAAACTCCACCCCCTGAACTGCACCGCTTTCAACGCCGACTTCGACGGGGACCAGATGGCCATTCACGTGCCCCTGTCGGCGGAGGCCCAGGCGGAGGCCCGGATCCTGATGCTCTCCGCCAACAACCTCCTGCGTCCCCAGGACGGCGGACCGGTGACGGTCCCCACCCAGGACATGGTGCTGGGGTCCTACTACCTGACCATGGACCGCATGGGCAAGGCGGAAAAGGGCGCGGAGCGGATCCTGTGTACGGATCCGGGAGACACGGGCCTGACCGCCGGGGAGACCGTGGACGCCGACGACTTCCTGGCCGCCAACGCCGCCGCCAAAACCGCCGGACTGCGTCCCGCCTCCTACCGCCCCATCCACGCCTATCTCAGTGAGGACGAGGCCCTCATGGCCTATCAGGACGGCGTCATCGGCCCTCACTGCCCCATTCTGGTGCGGCGGACCTGCATTGTCAATGGAGAATCCTTTACCCGGACCGTGGAGATCACTCCGGGCCGGATCCTCTTTAACCACAACATCCCCCAGGACTTGGGCTTTGTGGACCGGTCCGATCCGGACCATGTGTGCGACTATGAGATCACGGAGATCTGCGGCAAAAAGGAACTGGGCCGCATTGTGGACCGGACCATCAATACCCACGGCTTCACCAAGGCCGCGGAAGTGCTGGACGCCGTCAAGGCCACCGGCTATAAATACTCCACCAAGGCCGCCATCACCGTGTCCATCTGGGATATGTCCATTCCCAAGAGTAAGTACCAGCTGGTCAATGAGACGGAACAGCGGGTGGTGGACATCGAGACCCAGTACCGCATGGGCTTTATGACGGACCACGAGCGCTACAAGCAGGTGGTGGATATCTGGGAGAAGACCACGGATCAAGTCTCCACCGCCCTTCAGGAGAACCTGGACCGGTACAACCCCATCTTCATGATGGCGGACTCCGGGGCCCGGGGCTCCATGAAGCAGATCCGCCAGCTGGCCGGAATGCGGGGGCTTATCGCCAATACCGCCGGACGGACCATCGAGATCCCCATTAAGGCCAACTACCGGGAGGGCCTCACCGCCCTGGAATACTTCATCTCCAGCCGGGGCGCCCGGAAGGGCCTGGCGGATACCGCTCTGCGGACCGCCGACTCCGGATACCTGACCCGCCGCATGGTGGACGTGTCCCAGGAGGTCATCATCCGGGAGGAGGACTGCCGGGTCCGCCACGGCATCAAAGTCAGTGAGATCAGCGAGGGCGGCCAGGTTATCGAGCGCTTCGCCGACCGGATCCGGGGACGGTTCCTGGTGGGGGACGTGGTGGACGCCGACACGGGAGAAGTGCTGATCTCCCAGGACCACATGATGAACGAGAAGGACGCCAAGATCATGGAGACCCACCGGTGGGTGCAGAACAATCCCCGCCAGGAGGACGCCTGCTCCTTCGATCCGGCGGTGAAAGACGCCCGTCCCACGGTCATGATCCGGACCGTCCTCACCTGCCGGGCCCACAGCGGCGTCTGCGCCCGGTGTTATGGCATGAACCTTGCCACCCAGCAGCCTGTTGGACCGGGAGAGGCCGTAGGCATCATCGCCGCCCAGTCCATCGGCGAACCGGGTACCCAGCTGACCATGCGGACCTTCCACACCGGCGGCCTGGCCGGAGGCGATATCACCCAGGGCCTTCCCCGTGTGGAGGAACTCTTCGAGGCCCGGAAGCCCAAGCGGATGGCCACCCTCTCCGAAATCGGCGGCACCCTCCGCTTTGAAGAGACCACCAAGGGAAGCCTCTTAAACATCATCGTCACCAACGAACAGGACGGGGAGACCCGCAGTTACGCGGTCCCCCACACCGGACTGCTGGTGAAGGACGGAGACCACATTGCCGCCGGAACCCAGCTGACCTACGGCGCGTTGAACCCCCACGATGTCCTCCGGATCCGGGGAGCCGACGCAGTGTACAACTACCTCATTCAGGAGGTCCTGCGGGTGTATCGCCAGCAGGGCGTGGACATCAACGACAAGCACATTGAGGTCATTGTCCGGCAGATGATGCGCAAAGTCCGCCTGGAGGACGCGGGAGATACCCAGCTTCTGGACGGGTCCATGGTGGATGTGCTGGAACTGGACGCCGCCAATGAGGAGATCGACCGGCTCAACGCCGAGGGCGTCACCGGGCCTGACGGGGAACCTCTGCGCAAGGCCGTGGGCACCCAGATCCTCATGGGCATCACCAAGGCGTCGTTGGCCACGGACTCCTTCCTGTCCGCCGCCTCCTTCCAGGAGACCACCAAGGTGCTGACAGAGGCCGCTATCAAGGGCAAGTCCGACCGTCTGACGGGCCTGAAAGAAAACGTCATCATCGGCAAGCTGATTCCCGCCGGCACCGGGCTGCAAACTTACCAGAAACTGGCGGCGGAGATGGTGCCCCCGGAAGTCACCATTCCCCATGAGAATGAGGAAGAGGACCTGCCGCAGAACATCATCATCAGCAACGCTGTGACTGTGTAAAGAAAGCGCGAACAATTCCCGGCCAGACAGGTTTGCCCGCGAGGGAAATTCTGTCTGGCCGACTGCTTTTGCGCGGAAAACGGGTTGTGAATCGCCCTGGCGTGGTGTAAAATCAGGGAGAGAACTGACATAAGGAGGGAGTTTGCTGTGAGACTGGTTTCCTGGAATGTGAACGGTCTGCGCGCCTGCCTGAACAAGGGATTTTTGGACTTCTGTGACTTCGCCCGGGCGGACGTGATCTGTTTACAGGAGACGAAAATGCGCCCGGAACAGGCCCAGTTTGACCTGCCGGGCTATGAGCGCTACTGGAACAGCGCCGACAAAGCCGGATACTCTGGCACCGCCGTGTTTACCCGCTCCACCCCCCTGTCCGTGACTTACGATTTCGGGGACGAGGTCCACCGCCACGAGGGGCGGGTCATTACGGCGGAGTATCCGGACTTCTATCTGGTGTGCTGCTACACCCCCAACTCCAAGGACCAGCTGGCCCGGTTGGAATACCGCATGACCTGGGAGGACGACATCCGGGAGTATCTGATGGAACTGGATCAGAAAAAGCCCGTGGTCTACTGCGGGGACCTGAACGTGGCCCACCAGGAAATCGACATCAAAAACCCTCAGACTAACCACCGGAACCCGGGCTTCACCGACGAGGAGCGGGAGAAAATGACCCGGCTGCTGTCCAGCGGATTTACGGACACCTTCCGGGCCCTGCACCCGGATACCGCCGGGGCCTACTCCTGGTGGAGCTACCGTTTCCATGCCCGGGAGAAGAACGTGGGCTGGCGCATTGACTACTTTATCGTATCGGACCGGCTGAAACCGCGGGTGCGGACTGCCGATATTTGGAGCGAGATCCTGGGCAGCGATCACTGTCCTGTTGTGCTGGAACTGGATGAGGCGTGAACCATGGAACTGCAACCCTTTCGACAGTGGAGCCGGGAAAACGGCTATGGACGCCAGGAGGCCCTGGCCTTCCCGGACTGCGACCGGAATTTACAGGTCCGGATTGGCTCCCTTTTGACCAAAATGGCGGTGTTTGGGGGCTATGACTACGACGCCCGGGGACTGGGCCATGAGAAGCTGCTGGGGATGCGGATGGTGTTTCTGCTGTCCCGGGCGGCCCTGCGCGTCCACCGCCGCCCTGTGGCCGGGGAAGTGCTGACCATTGACACCTGGGAGGATACCGCCAAGGGCCCCCATATGCGCCGGGTCTTTGAGATGAGGGACAGCGGCAATCATCTGTGCGTCAGCGCCAAGTCCGACTGGCTGCTGGTGGACCCGGTGAGCCGGAAGATTCTGCGTCCCGCCGCCTTCGCCGCCATCCGGACCCCGCCCCCCTGTCCCAAAGACATTGACTGCCCGGATCCGGGGAAGATCCGGCTTCCCCGGGAGAACCTGCAAGACCTGGGAGATCGGCGGATCCGCTGGTCCGATTTGGACGGCAACGGCCACCTTTTCAGCGGCAATTACGCCGACATCGTCTGGGACGCCCTGCCCAGTTCCCTGCAACCACGGGGTGTGGAGACCTTCGCCATCAACTTCAACCGGGAAGCTACGCTGGATCAGGTCCTGCGTCTCACGGGACAGGAAAGCGAAAACACATACCGCATGGAGGGCACCGGCCCCACCGGGTCCTGCTTTACGGCGGAGATTGTCTTTGCGCCGGAACCGGGCGGAGATAGGGGGACGGCGCTGTGAGAACGTTTTTTCAATCCCGGATTCTGCCGGTTTTCCTGGCAGTCATACTGCTGGCCTGCCACCTGGCCCCTGCCGGAGCGGTTTTGGAGGACAGCGCCGCCGTGACGCCCCCGCAAAACGAGGACGGGTCCTGGAACAGCGGACTGTTCACCATGCCGAAGCTCTCCCCCTGGGAGATGGTCCAGCTCCTGGAAAACGCCCCCGTCTCCGGAACTCCCGATTCCCCGGAGGCCCTCTTTACGATAGAACCCCAAGTTCACGCCCCTTACGCGCCGGGGATCATGCGGGAGGAGTGGCCCCAAAAGGCGGCGGCTCGTCTCAGCGCCCTGCGGAACTTGGCGGGACTGCCGGAGGTGACGGCGGACCCGTCCCTAAACGAAAACGCCCAGTACGGCGCGGTAATCTTAGCGGCTTTGGGAGAATTGACTCACTGGCCGGACCCTATCGCCGACATGGATGAGAAATTCTACGCCAAGGCTTTAGAAGCCGTGTCGTCCAGCAACCTCTATGCGTCCCTGGAACTGCTGGAAACCCCGGACGGCTTCATGCGGGATTCCGACGGCTCCAATGTGGACCGGGTGGGCCACCGCCGCTGGCAGCTGAATCCCGCTATGGGAAAGGTGGGCTTTGGCTATGCCCTCTCCGACACCCCCTCTCCTTACTCCGGCTATGCGTACCGGAGATTTACGGTGGAAAAAGTGTTTGACTGGAGCCAAACCGTGCCGGATTACAATTTCATTGCCTGGCCGGCCTCCGGGGCCTTTCCCGGCCCTATGATGGATGACGAGTGGGGCACGGAAACCGCCTGGAGCGTCAGCCTGAACCCCCGGAACTTCACCCCGCCCGACCTCAGCACCGTTCAAGTTACCCTGGTCCGGGAGAGCGACGGCTTCACTTGGACTTTCTCCGGGGATCAGTCCTATGTCCCCTCCTCCCGGGGACCCTACTTCAACGTAGACTTGGAGGGCTATGGGGTGAGCAACTGCATCATCTTCCGCCCCTACGCTATATATGCCTATGAAGGCCGCTATACCGTCACCATCGAGGGCCTGACGGATCGAAACCGCCAGCCGGTGGAGATCTCCTATCAGGTGGACTTCTTCGATCCGGATACCGTCACACCGCCGGAACCTTCGGCGGCGGAACTGTCCTTGGTCTCCACCGGCTGGGACGGACCGGACGCCCTCACTGTCTCCGCGTCTTTCGGGGCAGCGGAACCGGGACAGTATGCTCTTGTGGCAGCGGCTTACGGTCCGGAGGGACAGCTGCTGGCAGTTAAGAATACCGCCTTGACAGAGGCAGAGGGACAGGTGTCCCTCACTCTGACAGGGTGCGGAGAAGCCGCGTCCGTGAAGGCGTTTCTCCTGACGGACGCATATCTTCCGGCTGATTGGGATGAATGGGAACTGGAACAGGAGTGAGAAAACATCATGGGAATCTTATCCGGCCTGGAGCCGGGTCCGGTTTGGACGTGGTTTGAGCGGATCTGCGCCATTCCCCACGGCTCCCGGCATACGGACCGGTTGCGGTCTCTCCTGGCGGAGGCCGCCCGGGGCTGGGGCTTGGAGACCATCTTAGACGATGCCGGGAATCTGGTGATCCGCAAGGACGGCACCTTGGGGTTGGAGAACGCCGAACCGGTGATTTTACAGGGACATTTGGATATGGTCTGCGAAAAAGAGGCGGGCTGTCCCCTGGACTTCTCTCAGGAGGGTCTGCGCCTCCGCGTGGCGGACGGCTTCGTCTCTGCCCAGGGCACCACCCTGGGCGGGGACGACGGCATTGCCGTAGCATACTGTATGGCCCTTCTGGAAGATGGGGAGATCCCCCATCCCCCCTTGGAAGTGGTGCTGACCACGGATGAGGAGATCGGAATGCTGGGGGCGGCGGCGCTGGATCTGTCCCTGCTCCGGGGACGGCGGCTGGTGAACTTAGATTCCGAGGAGGAAGGGGTGTTTCTGGCGGGCTGCGCCGGCGGCGTCACGGTGAAGTGTGTCCTTCCGGTACGGCGGGTTGCGGCTCCGGGAACGTTTCTGCGGATCCGGATTGGGGGTCTGACCGGGGGACACTCCGGCACGGAAATCCACCGCAGCCGTGCCAACGGGGATCATCTCTTAGGGCGGCTCCTGTACAAGACCAGGAAGGAATCCGACTTCCGCCTGGTGTGGGTCCGGGGCGGCTCCAAGGACAACGCCATCCCCAGAGCGGCGGAGGCGGTACTGGCGTCGGCGTCTCCGGAGAACGCGGAGGCGGTTCAGCGGACCGTGGAGAAGTGGGGAGCAGTCCTGAAACGGGAGTACCGGGACACGGATCCGGGCTTCTCTATTACGGTGGAGGATACGAAAGCCCCAGATTTGCCGCCTATGGACCGGGACTCCACCTGCCGGACGATTACTGCCCTGTTTGCCCTGCCGAACGGGGTCCTCCGCATGAACCGATGTCTGCCGGAGATGGTGGAGACTTCCCTGAACTTAGGCATCGTGGATACTGCGGAGAGTACGGTCTCCCTGTCGTTTCTGGTGCGCAGCGGCGTGGAGAGCGAAAAGCAGGCGGTGGCGGACCGGCTCGCCTGTCTGACGGAGGCCCTGGGCGGGTCCGTCACGTACAGCGGGGACTATCCCGGCTGGGCCTATCGGACCGATTCCCCTCTGCGGGAGCGGTTCGTCCAGACCTTTGCCCGGCTGTACGGGCACAGGCCCGAGATCCGATCCATTCACGCGGGGCTGGAGTGCGGGATCTTCGCCGGGGGGCTGGACGGTTTGGACGTACTGTCTCTGGGGCCGGAGATCCTGGATATCCACACGCCGTCGGAGCGGATGAACGTGGACAGCGTCCGCCGGACCTGGGAACTGCTGCTGGCCGCCCTGGCCTCTATGGAGTAAGTTGATGAAAAAACAATTTTCCCCGCTCTCCGGCCTCTTGCGCGGCGGAGGCGGGTGTGGTATCATAGGGCGATGAATTCGGAGACCATCCAATCCCACTACAAAGGAGTGCAGAACCATGCAAGGAACCGTACACATTGTGGACCACCCCCTGATCGCCCACAAGATGAGCATTCTGCGGGATAAAAACACCAGCGTCAAGGATTTCCGGGAACTGGTCAGCGAAATCGGAATGCTGATCACCTATGAGGCCACGCGGAATCTGCCCCTGACCACCAAACTGGTGGAGACGCCTATCTGTCAGGCGGAAGTGCCTACCATTAAGGGCAAGAAGTTTGCCGTGGTGCCCATTCTCCGGGCGGGTCTGGGCCTGGTAGACGGCGTGCTGCGGATGGTCCCCAGCGCCCGGGTGGGTCATATCGGTATGTACCGGGACGAGGAGACTTTGGAGCCCCACGTGTACTTCTGCAAGATGCCCAAGGACGTGGCGGAACGGGACGTGATGATCGTGGATCCCATGCTGGCCACCGGCGGCAGCGCGGCGGCGGCTATCACGGAGATGAAGGCCCTGGGCTGCACCAGCATTAAACTCATGGTTCTGCTGGCGGCTCCGGAGGGGATCGCCCTCATCCAAAAGGTCCATCCGGACGTGGAGATCTACTGCGGCGCTCTGGACCAGGGCCTCAATGAGAACGGCTACATCGTCCCCGGTCTGGGGGACGCCGGAGACCGGATCTTCGGAACCAAATAAAACAAAATTACCCAATCAAAAACCAATCCGGCGGGGCGTCCCTCTTTGGGGAACGCCCCGCCGGATTGGTTTGACTGTGTGCAGAACTGTTTAGGAAATCGCCGCTTTCAACTCCGCCACGGTGCCGAGGTGACTTCCGTCCAGGGCGGAGAGCCAGGGGTCCACGGCGTCGGGGGGAATCTCCGAGGCGTGGTCAAAGGCGGCGGGGTCCGTGATGCGGGTCAGAACCGCCCGGTGGATCTTGGACGAGCGGCACTGGGAAGATCCGCAGCCTCCGGAGGGCATGGAGCCGCTTCCATTGGAGGACCAGTAACGGATGATATCATCCCGGGTACCGTCCTGTAAGAAGGAAACCTCCCGGCCTAAAAACACCACCAGATGACCGGATTCCGCCGTTTTCGAGCCGTTGGAACCGATGGCGCCATTCCAGAAGATTTTCACAAAATCCCCCGGCCTTGCGCCCTCCCAGACGCTCCAATAGGCGTCCTGGCTCTCATACTCGCCCGGGTTGCCGATGTAGGTGTTTTCCCCCGCCCCCAACTGGGAGACCAGCACTGCCAGTCCCGGGCCGTTGGCGTTGGCACGGCCCCAGCAGCCCACGCCGTCTTTCTGATACCCCCAGGGCCCATTGTCCATGACATAGGGTTTCAGATTAGCCCAGGCCTCTTTCGAGATGGCCCCGGAGGTATCCCAGTTCAGCAGGGCCTTCATGAGTACCATGTAACAGGCGGAGGAGCAGAAGGAGGGCCGGGCAAGGGACAGGTTGATCCGAGGACGGTCCCCGTCTAAGACAAAGGCTGCGTCGATGCCCTCCCAGGCGGTGCGGGAAAAGGCGGCGTTGGGTTTGCGGCCCGTGTAGTAGCCCCCGCCGTTTTCCACCGTGCTAAGGACATCCAGCAGAATTTTCCCAAAGTCCCGCGCTTCCGGTGTCTCCGGGGTATCCGGGGTTTCGGCGGGTTCCGGAACCGTGGTGGTGGTCTCCGGACCGATGCCGGGGATGGCCGGAACCGCGTCCCGGGTCATGGCCCGGTACAGAAACGTGACGATGTGTCCCCGGAGGCAGGAGCCGTAGGGGTTGAAGATGCCGGGGCTGATGCCGCCGGTGACGCCGGCCTCCGACGCCCAGGCCACCGCGTCCGCGTAATAGGCCCCGGCGGGAACGTCCAAAAAGGCGGGATCGTTCAGAAACAGGGCGGCGGGCTGGCTGCGGTACAGGAACGTGACAATCTGCGCCCGGTTACAGGTGCTGTGGGGGCTGAAGGTGGTCTCCGTGGTTCCGGCGGTAATTTGACGCTCCACCGCCCAACGGACCGCCTTCTCGTAATACGCCCCCTCCGTCACGTCCTGGAAGGGCTGGTCTGTCCCCTCCGGTTCCGGGGATCCGGAGGCCCGCCACAGGAACGTGACGGCCTGGGCCCGGGTACAGGGGGTGTTGGGCTGGAACTCCGTCTCCGTCACCCCCCGGGTGATGCCCTGCTCCACCGCCCACTGCACCGCATGGAAATAGTAGGCCGCGTCGGGCACGTCCGTAAAGGGACTGGCCGCCTGGGATCGAGGCGTCCCACCCATCAGCGCCGCCAAGGCAAGGAGCCATCCCAGAAGTCTGCCGGCTGTCCGCATAGAAACGCCCCCTCCGTCAAAATTCCAGTTCGATCAAATGCAGGTTTCCGGGATAGTAGAAGTCCTCTCCCGGTGCCTCCCCATAGAGGGCGGCAAAATATCCGGAGAGCGTCTCCGCCATGTTTTCCCCAGTGAGGAACACCGCGTTGCCGGAGAGGGTGAGATCGGCGGCGCTGAGATTGGGGACGCCTAAACGCTCCTCCGCCAGACGCAGCACTTCCTCCCGGTGGTCCTGCCCCCAGGAGGTAGAGGCCCCGCACAGAGCCAAAAAGTTCTCCACCGCCTTTGGATGGGCCTCCGCAAAGCTCCGCCGCACCGCCAGGACCTCGGAAACCAGGGCGGAGGTGTGGTTCACCGCCTCCCACTCCTGGGCCAGGTCCAGGGCGGGACGCAAATAGATGCTGTCCAGCACCGGAACCTCCGGCAAAAGGGCCAAGGTCACCTCCCCGCTCTGTAAGGCGGCGGTACAGGCGGCGGGGCTGTCTTTCCAGTCAAAATAGACGCCGCTGTCCGGGTCCACCCCGTTTTCCCGGAGCAGATACCGGAGCGCAGATTCCGGCACGTCTCCCCGGCCCCAGGCGGCGATGGTCTTGCCCTCTAAATCCGCCACGGATCCCACGGCGTTGCCGTTCTCCACCACATACAGGGAGCCTGTGGCCGTGACGGCCAGGACGCAGACATCCCCCTCCGTCTCCTGATAGAGGGCCGCGGCCTGTTCCGGCGTAAGAAAGCCTCCGCCCGCCTCTCCCTGTTGGATGGGGGCTTCCTCCGCCGGGAGATCGTTTTCCGGGAGTTCTTCCGCCGAAGGGTCCGGCGTTTCCGATGCGCCGGAGATCTCCGTCTGGATCCCGCAGGCCGCGAGAGACAGACCCAGGGCGGCGGCGAAAATCCACGCCGCTCCCCGTCTTATAAGGCTCATTTCTTCTTTTCCGTCTGGACGGTTTCTTTCGGCTGGACCGTCCGGGAGGCGCAGCGGCCAAAGGTGTGGGTCAGTTCCCGGATCTCCTGGGCCAGGTCCCGGTTCATGTCGGCGGTGTTCATGCGCCAGCGCCAGTTCCCCTCGGCCACGCCGGGCACATTGGTCCGGGCCTCCGTGCCCAGGCCAAGATAGTCCTGCATCTGCGCCACGAACAGTTCCGCCACGCTGCCCATGCCGCAGCGAAGCACCGCCTTCCGCACGCCCTCCGGGTCAGAGAAGCCCAGATACTCCCGGATAAAGGCCTTTTCCTCCTTCCCCGCCTGGGCATACCATCCGGCCAGGGTGTCGTTGTCATGGGTGCCCGCGTAGCAGATACAGTGGGCGGGATAGTTGTGGGGCAGATAGGCGTTGTCCGGACCGGAGAAGGCGAATTCCAGCACCTTCATACCGGGAAGGCCGGAGGTGTTGCGCAGTTCGTGGACCGCGTCCGTCAGAATCCCCAGGTCCTCGGCGATATAGGTGACGTTGGGGAACCAACC
>CAJOHW010000013.1:36105-72973 GCA_905234565.1 uncultured Oscillibacter sp.
TTCCAGGTTCCGGTTTTCGCGCTCTTAGAGCTTGCCGGAATCGCCCAGTAGCTCTCTAAGGCCCGGAAGTGGTCAATGCGGATGGCGTCGAACAACCGGGCCGCGCCCTCTACCCGGCGAATCCACCAGCCGAAGCCGTCATTCCGCATGACCTCCCAGTTGTAAAGGGGATTCCCCCACAGCTGGCCCGTCTCGGAGAAGTAGTCCGGCGGCACTCCCGCCACTTCCTTGGGCTTGCCCTCCTCGTCCAGCAGGAATTGGTTCCGCTCGCTCCACACGTCGGCAGAGTCCAGAGAGACGTAAATGGGCAGATCGCCGATGATCAAAATGCCGTTCTCGTTGGCGTACTCTTTCAGGGCCTTCCACTGGGAGAAGAAGCAGTACTGCTCCCAGGTGTGGTAGGCGATCCGCTCCTCCAACTCCCCGTGCCAGGCCTCCAGAGCCTGATGCTCGTGGCGGCGGAGTTTCAGATCCGGCCAGTCGAACCAGGCCTTGCCGCCGTAGTGCTCCTTGGCGGCCTGATAGAGGGTATACTCCCGGACCCAGGGCATGGAGTTGCGGAACTCCCGCACCGCCTGGGCAATTTTTGGGGAAATGCGGGAAAAGGCCTTGCGCAGCAGCACCCGGCGGGATTCGATGACCGTCTCATAGTCCACCGGCTCCCCGGCGGGAAGGCGTACCGCTTCCAGTTCGTCTGGCTTCAGCAGTCCCTCCTCCACCAAGGTGTCCAGGTCGATGAGCAGGGTGTTCCCCGCGAAAGTGGACATACTGGTGTAGGGGGAGTTGCCGCCGCCTGTGGGCCCTACGGGCAGAATCTGCCACCAGGACTGCCCCGCGTCCCGCAGGAAGTCCACAAAGTCCCGGGCCGCCTTGCCTATGGTGCCGATGCCATAGGGGGACGGGAGGGAATAGACCGGCAGAAGAATACCGGCGGATCGCTTCATTGTCATCACTCCTTGTCTTCTTTCTTCTGATACCGATGAAACCCGGCAATTCTATTATAGCCCATTTCCCCCTGTGGTGCAAGTATCTCCTGAAAACATCCGTGCATCCAAAAAACGTCCCAAAAAAACAGGGACGCCCCTTTGGGCGTCCCTGTTTATGCTTTGCGGTTTGAATCAGTCGGCGTGGGGACCGGCGGCGGCCACCTCAGCGCTCATGTGGGTGTACTGCTTGAAGTTCTCCTTGAAGCTCTTGGCCAGCATCTCACAGCGGTGATGATACTCGTTCTTGTCCTCCCAGGTGTTCACGGGATCCAGAATCTCGGAGGGCACCCCGGCGATGGCTTTGGGCACCTGGACGCCGAAGGTCTTGTCGGTGAAGAACTCACCCTTTTCCAGATCGCCGTTCAGTGCGGCGGTGACCATGGCCCGGGTGTACTTCAGGCTCATGCGCTTCTGCTTGCCGTTCTCGTCGTGGACGCCGTTCCAGCCGGTGTTGACCAGATACACATTGGCGCCGGAGTGATCCACCTTCTCCGCCAGCATCTTGGCGTAGACGGAAGGATCCAGGGGCAGGAAGGGGGCGCCGAAGCAGGTGGAGAAGGTGGGCACCGGCTCCTCAATGCCGATCTCAGTGCCCGCCACCTTGGAGGTGAAGCCGGAGACGAAGTAGTACATGGCCTGCTCCCGGTTCAGCTTGCTGATAGGAGGCATGACGCCGTAGGCATCGGCGGTCAGGAAGATGACGGTCTTGGGGACGCTGGGACTCATGCCGGACAGCTCCGCGTTGGGGATATAGTTCACGGGATAGCCTACCCGGGTGTTCACCGCCAGGGTATCGTCGTGGAAGTCGAACTCCCGGGTCTCCGGGTCCATGACCACGTTCTCCACCAGAGCGCCAAACTTGATGGCGTTGTAGATCTCCGGCTCACCCTCGGCGCTCAGGTCGATGCACTTGGCATAGCAGCCGCCCTCAAAGTTGAACACGGAGTCGTCCGCCCAGCCGTGCTCGTCATCACCGATGAGGCTGCGGTTGGGATCGGCGGAGAGGGTGGTCTTGCCGGTACCGGAGAGGCCGAAGAACACGGCGCTGTCCCCGGCCTTGCCGATGTTGGCGGAGCAGTGCATGGGGAACACGCCCATCTTGGGCAGGATATAGTTCATGACGGAGAACACGGACTTCTTGATCTCCCCGGCGTACTGGCTGCCGCAGATCACCACCATCTTCTCCTCATAGTTCACCAGAATGGCAGCCTCGGACCGGGTATGGTCGATCTCCGGGATGCACTTGAAGCCGGGCACCGCGATGATGGTGAAATCCGGGGTGAAGTCCACCAGATCCTCCTTGGTGGGACGGATCAGCAGCTGGTGGATGAACAGGTTCTGGGAGGCCAGCTCGTTGATGATGCGGAAGCGCTGGGTGTACTTGGGATCCGCGCCGGCAAAGCCGTCGAACACGTAGATGTCCTTATTCTGAAGATACGCCTTGGCCTTGGCGGTAATGGCGTCGTAGATCTCCTTGGAGATGGGGCGGTTGACGCTTCCCCAAGCGATCTCGTCATGGACGGCGGGAGTGTCCACAATGAACTTATCCTGGGCGCTGCGGCCGGTATACTTGCCGGTTTTCACTACCAGGGCACCGGTGTTGGACAGGGTTCCCTCTCCCCGGCGGAGGGCGTGTTCCGTCAGCTCGGCGGGGGTCAGGTTCCGGTAGACCGCCTTCGCGTTGATGATGCCAATGGACTCAAGGCCGTAGGTTTCCATAAATTGCATTCCTCCTGATGAATTTTCGCGGAATCACGCCGCATGAATCTGATCTTTGCTATTATACTCCCTTTTTCGGGAAATGCAAGCGTACGATTGGGTTTTTGTGAATTTTTTACCGATACTTAATGCTCTCAAAGCTCCTCTCACGGCCTCTTGCGTCCCAGAAGGGCGGCCCGGAGGGATGCGGGCAGTTCCGGAAAGGGCCGCAGGCTCCGCTCCAAGATGCCGTGGATCTGGGCGATAGCCGCGCCGTAGTTCACCACCGGCACCCCCTGTTCCGCCGCCCAGGTGAGGCGGCTCCCCATCTCCCGGGCATTGAGCATACAGCCCCCGCAGTGGACAACGAGGGCGTATCCGGACAGGTCCTCCGGAAACTCCCCGCCGGAGGTGAAGGAGAAGTCCGGCTTCGCCTGGGCATACTCCCGGATCCACCCCGGCAGCTTCACCGTACCGATGTCGTTGCACTGGCGGTGGTGGGTACACCCCTCCGAGATCAGTACCCGGTCCCCGTCCTTTAGGGCGGACAGCCGGGCCGCTCCCTGGGCCATCTGGAAAAGATTCCCCTTGTAGCGGGCAAAGAGCAGGGAGAAAGAGGTGAGGGGCACGTGTTCCGGTACCGCTTTCGCCACCCGGGCAAAGGCCTGGGAGTCGGTGATTACCAGGGCAGGGGGAGTGCGGAGGGCGGATAGGGCCTGGGGCAGGTCCGTATCCTGACAGGTGAGGAAGGGACAGTGCAGGTCCAGCAGGGCCCGCATGGTCTGCTGCTGGGGGAGGATCAGCCGTCCCTTGGGGGCGGAGGCGTCGATGGGCGTCACCAGCAGGGCCGTGTCCCCCAGGCCGATCACGCCGTCCAGCAGCCCCCGGGCCGGGGGACGCCGCGCCGCCAGCTGCCCCAGACGGGTTTTCAGTTCCCCAATCCCCTCTCCCGTGACGGCGCTGACATACAGCCCGCCGTCCCGGAGAGGCTCCCGGGTTTCCAGCAGATCCGCCTTGGTACGAACGTGCAGAAAGGGCACGTTTCCCTTCCGGAACAGGGCTTCCAGATCCCGGTCCCCGGGGGATTCCTCCCTCCGGGCGTCCGTCACCAGCACCGCTAAATCCGTCCGGGACAGGGCCTCCCGGGTCTTTCCCACCCGCTGCTCCCCCAGAGGCCCCTCATCGTCAAACCCCGGCGTGTCCAAAATCACCACCGGGCCCAGAGGCAGCAGTTCCATAGCCTTTTTCACCGGGTCCGTACGGACACCACCGACAATGCCTGCCCCGTCACCGCGTTCACTAAGCTGGATTTCCCCGCGTTCCGGGCCCCGAAAAAGCCGATGTGGATCCGCTCTCCGGAGGCCGTGTCTTGCAGTCCCATAGCTCCGCCTCAGAACCGGAAGTCCCGGCGGTTGGAGTGGCGGATGTCCTCAATGTTCCGGGCGGCAATGGTCCGGACCTTCTCGTTGGGGATCGTGGGCAGTTCCCGGGCGATCATCTCATAGCCCAGGCGTTTCGTCTCCGGCTGGGCGTAGTCCTCCAAATACTCCGACAGGGTCATGAGGGCGTTGGGGTGGCAGCAGTTCAGAATCTGCCCGTTTTTGCACAGGCTCATAAACCGATCCCCCGTCCGGCCCGCCCGGTAACAGGCCGTACAGAAGGAGGGGATGTGGTCGTTCTCCATGAGCCAGCGGACCACCTCGTCCAAGGTCCTCTGGTCCGACACGTCAAACTGCTCCGTGTCGTGGGGCCGCTCCTCCTCCGTATAGCCCCCTACGCTGGTCCGGGAGCCGCCGCTGATCTGGGAGATCCCCAGCCGCAGGGCCTTCTTCCGCACCGCCTCGCTCTCCCGGGTAGAGATGATCATGCCCGTGTAGGGCACCGCCAGACGGATGCAGGCGATGATCTTGGCAAACGTCTCGTCATCGATGCCGTTGTCGAACACGTCCGGGTCAATGTCGTCCGCCCGCTTCACCCGGGGGACGCTGATGGTGTGGGGACCCACGCCGTGGACCGCCTCCAAATGTTCTGCGTGCATTATCAGCCCCGCGAACTCGTACTTGTACCGCTCCAGTCCGAACAGCACCCCCAGGCCCACGTCGTCGATGCCCCCCTCCATGGCCCGGTCCATGGCCTCTGTGTGGTAGTCATAGTCGTGCTTGGGTCCGGTGGGGTGCAGTTCCAAATAGCCCTTTTTATGGTACGTCTCCTGGAAGAGGATGTACGTCCCGATGCCCGCCTCTTTCAGCTTCCGGAAATTCTCCACGGTGGTGGCGGCAATGTTCACGTTCACCCGGCGGATGTCCCCGTTCTTGTGGTGGACGCTGTAAATGGTGTCAATACACTCCAAGATGTACTCAATAGGGTTCCGGACCGGGTCCTCTCCGGCCTCAATGGCCAGACGCTTGTGGCCCATGTCCTGCAAGGCGATGACCTCCGCCCGGACCTCCTCCTGGGTCAGTTTCTTCCGGGGGATGTGCCGGTTTTTCGCGTGATAGGGGCAGTACAGGCACCCGTTCACGCAGTAGTTGGACAGGTACAGGGGGGCGAACAGGACAATCCGGTTCCCGTAAAACGCCTGCTTGATCTCCTCGGCGATCTCATACATCCGGGCAATCTTCTCCGGGTCCTCACAGGCCAGCAGAACCGACGCCTCCCGGTGGCTCAGCCCCGCGCACACGCAGCCTGTGGCGGTCTTTTGGGGGCGGGCCTTTTCCAGAATCTCGTCGATGAGGACGGCATCGTCCTTGTGGGCCTCCGCCCAGGCCAGGGTCTCCTGGATCTCCCCGTCGTGGATGAATTCCTCCGCCTTCAGGGACTTGGGATCGTACACAGCCATAATCCTTCTTTCCTTTCTTTGGGGGCAGGGTTCCGGTGCTCCGGAACGCTTAACCCGCAGATTTTATCCTTATTTTTACATTCACCGGACGGGGATCCCCCCGATCCGTGGTCAAGGCGTAGCCGATGGACCGCATCCGGCGGTCCAGACAGCCCCGGCACTGGGCGGATTCCTCTCCGGTGCAGATCTTGTTGTCGTAAAGCTCATACTGCTTGCGCACGGACACCGGGGACAGGTTGGGCATGACCACGTTGGCCCCCGCTTGAATCCCCTTCTCCCGTCCCAGGGGATGGACCGTGCCCAGAGCCGTGGTGGCGGGCAGCAGTACGGCGGGATGGATCAGCCGGATCAGGGACAGCAGGTAACAGGTCAGTTCCAGGGTTCCCGCCGCCGCGTCCCGGAAGGGCGTGTCCCGGTGGGGGAGAAAGGGTCCGATGCCGCACATATCCGGCCGGAAGTCCTCCACAAACTTCAGTTCTAAGGCCAAATCCTCCTCCGTCTGGTACGGGGATCCCACCATGAAGCCGCAGCCCACCTGATAGCCCAGGTCCCGCAGGTCCCGGAGGCACCGCATCCGGTGGTCCCAGGACATCTCCGGCGGGTGAAGCTTCCCGTAGTGGACGGGATTGGCCGTCTCATGGCGAAGAAGATACCGGTCCGCCCCCGCGTCCCGCAGCCGCCCATAGCTCTCCCGGCTCCGCTCCCCCATGGACAGCGTCACCGCGCAGTCCGGATGGCGGCGCTTGATCTCCCCCACAATCCCGCACAGCACCGGGTCTGTAAAGTACGGATCCTCCCCGCCCTGCAAAACCACGGTCCGAAAGCCCAGGGCGTACCCCTCGTCGGCACAGGAGAGGATCTCCGCCTCCGTCAGACGGTAGCGGCGGCAGCTGGCGTTGCTCCGCCGGATGCCGCAGTACAGGCAGTCGTTTTTACAAATGTTGCTGATCTCAATGAGCCCCCGGGTGAACACGGCGGTTCCATAGACGGCCTTGCGCCAGCGGACCGCTAAGTCTCCGAAGTACGCCGCCGCCTCCGGATCCCGGCGGCGGATCAACTCCCCATATTCCTCCAAGGACAGGCTGTGCCCCGCCGAGAGCCGGTCCCCCAGGGCCCGCAGCGCCTCATCCATGCCGGGAATCCTTTCCCGCCGCGTCCTGGGGAGCGTAGACCATCTTGGCGGTGACGCCCTCCAGCCGCCCCAGCTGCCCCGACAGGGCGGCGATCCGGTCCGCCGGGGCGTCTAAGGCGATGCTCATAATGTTGATCCCCCGCTCCCGGTGAGGGATGCCCATGCGCCCGATGATGTCCTGGCGGTACTGGTGCAGCAGATCGTTCAAAACCGCCACGGAGGTCCCCTCCCGGACAATCAGAGCCAGCAAAGCGATCCGCCGTTCCCCGTCCATAGCTCCCGCCTCCTTCCCTTTCGACACGCTTTTTACTCGCGCCCTTTCAGATTTGCCGCATTTCAGGTCACTGGCACGGCAACTGACGGGTCATCTTATCGTTCACGAGTAATTAGTAAGTATAGCACCATCCGACGGCGAACGCAAGGGGGCCATTTCGTTCACAATTTCTTCAAGATTTTTATGTCACAGCGTGCTATGATGCCCCCAGCTTTCCCGGGAAGAAGCTGAATTCTGAGGAAATCAGGTGGCTTCCATGACGCAGCGTTCCATTTCTTTCCATTCAAAAAGTTTTCCTTCTGACGGCCTGCCCTGGCGGGAACTGCGCTACGCCCTCTGGGTTCCGGGGTGGCTGGCCTGCTTTGCCCTGCTGGAATCCATGCCAATCCGGACCTATTGGGCCACCCAGACCGCCCTGGACCGCTTCATCCCCTTTTGCGCCTGGTTCGTGATCCCCTATCTCCTGTGGTACGGGTATCTGGCCGCAGTGGGGCTGATTCTTCTCCTGGGGGACGCGCCGGCCTTTGTCCGCTATATGCGCTTTCTATCCATCCTCTTTTTCGTCAGCGCCGCCCTGTGGATTTTCTTTCCCAACGGGCAGGATCTGCGGCCCACCGAGCCGGATGGCGTCCTGGGGCCTGTGGCGGCCTGGATTTACCGGATGGATACCTGTACCAATGTATTCCCCTCCGGACATACGGCGGGATGTGTGGCGGCGGTCCTTGCCGCCCGGGACGCCCGCTGGCCCCGCCCCGGACGGCTGGCCGTGGCCGTCCTCTCCGCCGTGATCATGGCCTCTACCCTCCTGATCAAACAGCACAGTGTGCTGGATATGCTGGGGGCTTTGGCCCTGTCCGTTCCGGCGGCGGCGTGGGTCTACGGCGGCCTCCCGGAGGCGGTTCTCTCCCTCTGTCGGAAAACGGCATTGCGAACGGCGGGGAAATGTGGTAAACTGTCCTTGTAAAGCATCACCGTAACTCGATACGGAAACGGAGGGAGCGCATATGAACCGCATTATCACCATCAGCCGGGAATACGGCGCGGGGGGCCACTCCATCGGATCCCGGGTGGCAAAGGAACTGGGCATCCCCCTGTATGACCGGGATATCGTGGTCCAGACGGCGGAGGCCAGCGGCTATACCCCGGAACAGGTGGAGAAAGAGGGAGAGGAGATCACCCGCACCGAGTCCATCCTCCGGGGCATCGTGGCTTCCAGCGTGTTTTACAGCGACAGCCAGGACGCCATTCACGATGTCCAGCAGGCCATTATTCTCCGCTTCGCCAAGGCGGGCCCCTGCGTCATCATCGGCCGCTGCGCCGACGAGGTGATCCGGAAGGCGGAATTGGACGGCCTCCACGTCTTTATCCACGCCGACGATGTCCACCGGGCGGTCCGGGTCAGTGAGATGCTGGGCAGCACCAACGCCAGCGAGATCCAGCGCCTCATGTCCCGGAAGGACAACAGCCGCCACGCCTACTATAACCGATATACCGGAAAGAAGTGGGGAGACGGCCGCAACTATGACATCGTCCTGGACAGCGGCTCTCTGGGCTATGACCTGTGCGTGAAGCTCATCGTAGAGGCGGCGGGCGCGTGAGATGTTTTCCGGTTTTTCACAAGAGACCTTTGACTTTCTCTGGGGCATCCGTCTGAACAACGAGCGGGGCTGGTTTTTGGAACACAAGGAGCAGTACCGGGCCGTGCTGTATGAGCCTATGGCGGAACTGGCGGACGAGTGTTTGACCTATCTGGGGGAGAAGCGGCCCGGTCTTGTGCGGAAAGTCTCCCGCATTTATCGGGACGCCCGCCGTCTCCACGGACGGGGGCCTTTTAAGGACCACCTCTGGTTTAGCATAGAGCGTCCCTCCGAGGACTGGACCGGGAAACCCACCTTCTACTTTGAGCTGACCCCGGAGGGGTGGAGCTACGGCCTGGGCTACTGGCGGCCCTCCCCCGCCCTGATGGCCCGGCTCCGCGCCCGTATTGACCGGGATCCGGAGACCATGGAGAAGCTCACCCGTCGGTTAAACCGCAGTAAGGAGTTCACTCTGGACACCGTGGACTACCGCCGCCCCCGGTCCCATCCCCCGTCTCCCCTGCTGGAACCGTGGTACAGGGGGAAAACCTTTACCATCATGCACGAGGATCCGCCTACGGAGGAACTGTACGGCCCGGAACTGGCGGAACGGCTGAAAAAAGGCTTCCGCTTTCTCCTGCCCTATTACGACTATTTCAAGGCCCTGGACGCCGAAATGGATCCGGCGTCGGATCCGATGGCGGATCCGGCCTTTAAGGAGGATGTCCCATGAAAACCTTCCCTGCCAGGGACGATGCCCTGGCCCTGCTGAAAAAGTACAACGCCGAACCCTTCCACCTCCGCCACGCCCTGACCGTGGAGGGCGTCATGCGGTGGTACGCTCAGGAACTGGGCTATGGAGAGGACGCGGAGTTCTGGGCCGCCGCGGGACTGCTCCACGATGTGGACTTTGAGCGCTGGCCGGACCAGCACTGTCAGAAGGCCCCGGAACTGCTGGCGGAGATCTCGGCGTCCCCGGAACTGGTCCACGCCGTGTGCAGCCACGGGTACGGGATTTGCAGCGACGTGGAGCCCACGGAGGAGATGGAGAAGGTGCTTTTCGCCGCCGATGAACTGACAGGGCTTATCGGCGCGGCGGCGAAAATGCGTCCCAGCAGGAGCGTCCAGGACATGGAGGTCAAGTCCCTGAAGAAGAAGTTCAAGGACAAGAAGTTTGCCGCCGGCTGTTCCCGGGACGTGATCCGTACCGGGGCGGAGCGCTTAGGGTGGGACCTGGATACCCTCATGGACCGGACCATCCAGGCCATGCGGAGCTGTGAGGCGGAGATCAACGCGGTCATGGAGCCCTTGGAGGCATAAAACCTCTTTCCCCAAATCAAAAACGATCCCCTCTCCGAACAGGAGAGGGGATCGTTTCCTGCGCGTCTATGCACAGCCGCGATTATGCCAGGTAGTACAGGATTTTCGCCATCTGGCCCCGGCTGATGTTGGCGCCGGGACGGAAGGTGCCGTCCTCATAGCCGGAGAGGATCCCCCGGGCCACCATGGTGCGGATGTGGGAGACGGCGTAGTCCGGAATGGTGTTGGCGTCCGGGAAGGGCAGGGTGGAGACGGAACCGTAGCCCAGTTTTTGGCTCCGGCCGATCATGGCGGAGGCCTGGGCCCGGGTCAGACCGGAGTTGGGCCGCAGATACAGCCGTCCGTCCGTCCCCTGGGTGCCCCGCATGATGTTCTCCGCGTACAGCGCCCGCAGGGACGGAATGGCGGACACGGGAATCTCCGCCATATCCGCGTAGGGCAGGTCTACGTTCAGATAGTCCCGCCCGTCCAGGCCGGAGGCCCGGGCCAGCATCACCGCGAACTCCACCCGGGTGATGATGTCATAGGGGTGGTAGGACCCGTCGTCGTAGGGGTTTGCAATGCCCTGGTTCCAGAGGAAGTTGATATAGTCCGCCGCCCAGCAGCCGTCAATGTCCGTGAAGTTGTTGTAGGTGTTATAGGGGGCGATATCCACGGAGGCCCGGCCAATGTTGCCGGAGGCGTCCTGGGCGGTGACGGTGATCCGGGTGGGCTCCTGGCTGTACCCCGCCTCCGGCAGGGTGCAGCTCAGGGATCCGGTGGCGGCGTTATAGGAGGCGTTGACCCGGAGGCCGTTGACCGCGGCGGTGACGGAGGCGGCGGGGAGAATGCCGTCCACATTGTCCCGGACGCTGGCGCTGACCACCCGTCCGGAGAGGGACACGGTGACGGTGGGGGGCGCGGCGTCTGTAAGGCCCTGATAGGTGGCCACCACCTGGTCCAGATAGAGGGTGCCGTAGCTGGCCGGAGCCAGGACCGCCTCCCGGTTTGTGAGAAGATCTACGGTGGTATCCGGGCGGATGGCGGAGGTGTTGGCGGTTTTCTCCATCTCCGCGAAGATGTCAAAATCTTCCCACATCCCAATCTCCGGCTGGGGCACTTCCACGGGCCGCTCCTCCCCGATGCCCGTGGTTCCTCCGCCTCCGCTCTCCAACTCGCTGAAGAAGTCCGTTCCGCTGTCCGGCACGGAGGGCGTAGACGGCACATTGGGGGTGTCCGGGATCACCGGCGGGTTGTCCACAGGACCGCCCTGCTCTCCCGACGGCGGGTTCCAGATGTCCGGATCCCGGGGGACGTTGACGGCGGTGACGGCGTAGCCTGCCAGAGAATAGCCCATGCCGCCCAGTTCCACCGTCACCTGACGCCAGCCCGTGAAGTTCAGCACGGCGGCGGGGATGCTTCGCTCATTTCCGGCGGTGTCCCGCACCAGCAGGGAGAACTGGTTCCCGGAGCCGTCCCCCATGATCCAGATGGTCAGGCTGTCATAGGGCACGCCAGGCATGGGAATGGGCTGGGCGTAACGCCAGGCGCTCTCCCCGCTGGGGGCATAGCGCAGTTCCCCGGAGGCGCGGCCGTACCGGGCCTCCTCCCCGCCTACGGCCCGGTTCAGTTCCGCCGTACCGGTGCCCAGGAGGGGTTCCTCAAAGTCCTCCATCTCCCGCAGTCCCACCCGGGACACGGTGACGGGAATGGACGCGCTCTTCCCTCCGGCGGTGACGGTGATTCTGCCGCTGCCGGGGGTGACGGCGGTGAACAGCCCCGTCTCACTTAAATTTCCAATCCCGTCGGAGACGCTCCACCGGTAGGCCTCCGGATCCGCGTAGAGGTTCATGTGCTGGTAGGTGACGGAGGCGGAAAACTGGGCGGTGTCCCCCGGGGACAGCACCAGGGAGGAGGCCGCGTTCCCCGCCCCGTCCAGGATGGAGATGCCGTCCGGGGTCTTTACGGCGTGGACCACAGTTTTCCCCTGTTTTCCCCCGCCGGAGGCGGTGACGGTGATGTCCCCGCCCCCCTGGGGTGTGGTCAGGGTGGCGCCGTCTATGGTTCCGGCGGAGGCGGACAGGTTCCAGCCCTGGGGCGTGTTCATGGGATAGTAGTTGGTATCCACGGCGGAGACGGCGAAATGGATTCGGCTGCCTGCCAAAACCCAAGCGTTATCCGGACGGAGATAGAAATGATCCAGCACTCCCGTGGAGGCTCCGGAGGCGATGAGGAAAATCTTGTTGGACACAGCCCGCTCCGCCCCCTCCGAGGGAGAGTTGATGGTGGAAGCCCGGCTGGCGTCGGGCATGGTGACGGAGATGGTGGTGGATCCGCCGCCGTCTAAGCCCAGCACCGTCCGGCAGCCCAGTTCCAAGAGCCGCTCCGCCGTCTGGCTCATGGTGGCCCCGATGGACATCCCCGGCTGACGGCCGTCGATGGTGTAGAAAATCAAAGTCCCGTCCGGACGCTGGCCGATGGCCGTGCGGGGGCTGCGTCCGTCCGGAAGGCCGGAGGCGATGCGGCCGTTTTCCGCCAGGAGGTACATGGCCCCCAGGCCGTACTCCACGTCGTTCCACGCGGAGTTGGCAGAGGAGACGCTGACGGTGAACTCCGTGCCCACAGGCAGGTTTGTCAGGGCCTTGCGCCAGTACTCGTCCGCCCGCAGGTTCACGGACAGCACCACCTGGTTCCGGCCAATGGGGGTCATGGCGGCGGTTTCCAGCACCTGGTCCACCCGCAGGCGTACGCTGGAGCCGATGGCCAGGGAGCCGGAGACAATGGTACACACCGCGTCGATGCCCCGCTCACTGTTGCCGGTGGTGTGGCTGCGGTTGAAGTCATAGGTAAAGAGATAGATGCCCCCCGTGGATACCCGGGCCTTGTTCACGGCGGCGATGTCCCGGCGGACCAGGGTGCCATAGCCGGTGTCGTCGTAGATCACATAGTTGAAGTCCGCGCTGATGCGCAGCCCCGGTTTTCCCATGACAGCGGTGCCGTCCTTCTTAAAGCCCATGGCGTAGTACCCGGCGTCGGAACTGCGCAGCTGGCCCTCCGTGACGATGAGCCCTACGGGCAGGCCGTTGGTGGTGTTGTAGAAGTCCCCGTTGATGCCGCCTACCACCCGGTAACCTTGGGCTTCCAGCTGCCGGACGGAACTGGTCAGGGTGCTGGTCTCCGTCAGGACGCTGCCGTAGGTGATGATGGGCCGGACCTGGTTGTTGGGCTTGTAGGTGAGAAAGTTCTCCGTGCGGAAATCGTTATACACGGTGCTCCAAAAGACATTGGTTGAGAGTTGGGTCTCCTGATGGATCTCCGTGTCCGACTGGCGCAGTTCCTCTCCCAGGGCATAGGAATAGGCCAGGGCCGGCGCGCCGATGGACGAGAGCAGGGCCAGGGCGCACAGCGCCGCCAGGCATTTCCGGTACAGTGTTTTCATGGAATCCCTCCATTGTATGTTCCTTTTGTATCGTTCCCGCGGCACATGAGTATCGCACATGGCCGCGGACTTGTAAACGCCGGATCTTCCGGACCAGCCTCACACCCTTCCCGGCAGAGGCGGGGCCCGGAGGATCACCCTCCCCAGGCACACCAGGGACCGCCCTCCGGAGGGCAGCAGCACGATGTCCGCGTCCGCCCTTGCCCGGTTCAGGGAGAAGAGATATACCACACCCCCCGGATCCCGGTAGTACTGCTTGCAAAACAGCTCCCCGTCCACGCAGAAGATGCCCACGTCCCCCGGCCCTAAGGGATCCCGGTTCACATAGGCGGCCTCCCCGTCCTCAATCCAGGGGGCCATGGAGTCCCCCTGGATCCGCACGGCATACTCCGCCGACGAAGGCACGTCGTCTCCTACGGAAATGTAGTCGAAGTCCTCCCCGAACACCGGGGCCGTGTATCCGGCGGCGGCGGGAGAGCGGTAGAGGGGGATCTGCCGGGGTTCCGGCTCCGGCTTCCCCGCCTCCAAATCCGCCTGCCAGGACCGCAGGGACTGTAAAAGCGTTCGCACTGCCTCCCGGCCCGGGGCGGACAGGGCTCGGTAGTCCTCCACCAGCCGCCGCTCTCCAGCGGACAGGGTCTTTCCCTTTTGGCGAAAGCTGTCCCGAAAGAGGGCATTGGGGTCGGTTTCCAGGCAGTCGAACAGGCGCAGCAGTACCGGCTCCTTGGGAAAGCTGACGCTGTTTTCATAGTTGCTCACCGCCGAGGGCGTCACGCCCAGCATGGCGGCCAGTTCCCCCCGGGAGAGGTCCAGTTCCTCCCGGCGGCGCTGAAGGCGGTTTCCAAAGTTCATACAGCTTCCTCCCTGCCGCCTTAAAACGGCTGTTCACTCTATTATACACGCTTTTTTTCCAGGACGCAAACTGTTTGACAGAAATCTGAGGATCTGGTAAAATTTTCATCAAAAAATGCTGTCCCGCCCTTTTGGCAGGGCGGAAACGGAGGGATCCCAGTGGAAAACACGTTTTCCCGGACAGAACTGCTGCTGGGCCGGGAGGGAATGGAGCGCCTGTCCCGATCCCGGGTGGCGGTGTTCGGCATCGGCGGCGTGGGGGGCTATGTGGTGGAGGCCCTGGCCCGCAGCGGCGTGGGGGCCTTAGACCTCATCGACAGCGACCGGGTGAGCCTCAGCAACCTGAACCGTCAGATTCTCGCCACGGTGAAAACCCTGGGGCGCTGTAAGGTGGACGCCGCCCGGGAGCGCGTGGCGGACATCAACCCCCAGGCCCAGGTCCGTACCTATCCCATCTTCTACGGCCCGGAGACGGCGGACCAGTTCGACTTCTCCCAGTACGACTACGTGGTGGACGCCATCGACACCGTCACCGGAAAAATCGACCTGGCGGTCCGGGCCCTGGGGCAGGGGGTGCCTATCATCAGCTCCATGGGGGCGGGAAACAAGCTGGACGCCTCCGCCTTAGAGGTGGCGGACCTGGCGGAGACCTCCGTGTGCCCCCTGGCCCGGGTCATGCGGCGGGAGCTGAAAAGGCGGGGGATCCGGCATCTGAAAGTGGTCTACTCCAAAGAGCCGCCCATGAAACCCCTGGACAATCCCTCGGAGGATCTTTTGGACGATTCCTCCGGCGTCCGTCCTGCGAAAAGCCCCCGGGAGGGCACGCAGCGCCGTCAGACCCCTGGGAGCCTTGCCTTTGTCCCCGCTGTTGCCGGAATGATTCTGGCGGGGGAAGTGGTCCGGGATCTGGCGGGATTTTCCCGGAAAGAATCACCGTAAATCTGCGCGTTCTCCCGGAAAACAGGAAACATCTCACATGGTTCTATTGACGATGCCGGGGGAGTCTGCTATCCTCTAAGGGAGCAGAGAAAACCGAAAGAGTAACCCAGAGAAACGCGGAAAAAAGGAGGAGAATCGACTATGAAAATCCTGGTAACCGGCGGAGCGGGATACATCGGCTCCCACACCTGTGTGGAACTGGTCCAGGCCGGACACGACATCGTGGTGGTGGACAACTTCGTCAATTCCAGTATGGAGGCCATCCGCCGGGTCCGGAAGCTGTGCGGGACGGAGTTCCCCTTCGAGGAGATCGACCTGACCGACGGCCCCGCCACGGACCGCCTGCTGGAAAAATATCCGGTGGACGTGGTGATGCACTTTGCGGGACTGAAAGCCGTGGGGGAGAGCGTGCAGATCCCCATTGAGTACTACCGGAACAACCTGGGCAGCACCCTGTCCCTGCTCTCCGCCATGAAAAAGCACGGCGTGAAGAACTTCGTCTTTTCCTCCTCCGCCACGGTCTACGGAGCGGACGCCCCGGTGCCCTATAAAGAGGACTCCCCGGTGTCCCGCATTACCTCCAGCCCCTACGGGAATACGAAACTCATGATTGAATATATCCTGAAGGACACGGTCCGGGCGGTTCCCGGGTTTAACGCGGCCCTGCTGCGGTATTTTAACCCCGTAGGCGCCCATGAGAGCGGGGAGATCGGGGAGGACCCCTCCGGCATCCCCAACAATCTCATGCCCTACATCGCCAAGGTGGCCGTGGGCAAGCTGGACAAGATCCACATCTTCGGCAACGACTACGATACCCCCGACGGCACCTGCCTGCGGGATTATATCCATGTCGTGGATTTGGCCAAGGGCCATGTGGCGGCGCTGAAAAAGCTGGAGGAGAACTGCGGCGTGTTTGTGTGCAACCTGGGCACCGGAAAGGCCACCAGCGTACTGGAAATGGTGAAGGCCTTTTCCGCCGCCTGCGGCAAGGACCTGCCCTATGACTTCGCCCCCCGCCGGGAGGGAGACCTGCCGGAGACCTGGGCGGATCCCACCTATGCCAGGGAGACCCTGGGCTGGACCGCAGAAAAGGGAATCAAGGAGATGTGCGAGGACGTGTGGCGCTGGCAGAGCCGGAATCCCAACGGCTATCGGGATTAAAGGAGGCAGATATGCGCAGACTTTCGGAACTCCGCCGGGACCTGGCCTCCGGGGCCTATGACGGCCTGTTCTCCCGGCTCTACCCCGCCCAGCCTCCTGAGACGGGCCGCCAGCGGGTATCGGCGGTGCTGGACGGGTATCAGGAGGCCTTTGGCCGGGATGACACGGCGGAGGCCGCCGTGTTCTCCGCCCCGGGCCGCACGGAGATCGGCGGCAACCACACGGACCACCAACGGGGGAAGGTCCTCACCGCCTCCGTGGACCTGGACGCCCTGGCCTGCGCCGCTCCCAACGGCACAGATACGGTGCGGGTGTTCTCCCTGGGATACGGCATGGCATCGGCGGACTGCCGGGATCTTGCCCCGGTGAAGGCGGAGGAGAATACCACCCAGGCCATTCTCCGGGGCATCCTGGCCCGGGTCCGGGAACTGGGCTATGCCGCCGCCGGGTTCGACGCCTATGTTGCCTCGGAGGTGCCCGGGGGATCTGGGCTCTCCTCCTCCGCCTGCTTTGAGGTGCTCATGGGCACGGTGGTGAACCACCTGTTCTGCGGCGGGAAGCTCTCTTCCACGGAGATCGCCCAGATCGGACAGTACGCGGAAAACGTCTACTTCGGCAAGCCCTCCGGCCTGATGGACCAGATGGGCTGCGCCACCGGGGGCATTGTGGCCATCGACTTCCGGGACCAGGCCCATCCGGTGGTCCGTCCGGTCCAGTTCGACTTCGCCACCGCCGGGTGCGCCCTGTGCATCGTGGATACCGGGGCGGATCACGCGGATCTGACGGCGGATTACGCCGCTATCCCGGCGGAGATGCGGTCTGTGGCCGCCGCCTTCGGCAAAGAGGTCCTGTGTGAAGTGGACGAGAACGAGTTCTATCAGGCGGTGCCCAAGCTCCGCAAGTCCCTGGGGGACCGGGCGGTACTCCGGGCCATCCACTACTTTACGGACTCCCAGCGGGTGGAAAACCAGGTGGCCGCCCTGGAACGGGGAGACTTTGACCGCTTCTTGCGGCTGGTCAGTTCCTCCGGCCACTCCTCCTATATGTACCTGCAAAACGTGGACACCTATCGCAACAGCGCCTATCAGCCTGTGGCGGTGGCTCTGGCCATGGCCGGGTATTATCTGGACGGACAGGGGGCCCGCCGGGTCCACGGCGGCGGCTTTGCCGGAACCATCCAGGCTTTTGTGCCCCTGGACCGGGTGGACTCCTTCCGGACAGGCATGGACGCCCTGCTGGGGCAGGGTGCCTGCCGGGTGACTTCCATCCGGGGTGTAGGCGGCTGCGTCATTGCGGGGTGAGCGTATGATGGATCTGTTGATTTCCCAGTTGGTGGAGTACGCCGTCCGGAAGGGCTGGATCCAGGGAGAGGACCGGATCTGGGCCGCCAACCGGCTTTTGGAGGCTCTGGGCCTGGACGGCTTCGGGGGACTGGTTCCCGTGGAGGATCTGCCCCCCCTTCAGGAGATTCTGGACAGGCTGTGTGACGACGCCGCGAGACGGGGCGTGATTCCGGCGGACTCCGTGGTGAACCACGACCTGCTGGATACCCGGCTCATGGGGGTACTCGTCCCCAGGCCCTCGGAGGTGGCGGAGACCTTCCGCACCCTGTACCGCCGCTCCCCCCAGACCGCCACCAACTGGTACTACGGCTTTTCCGGCGACACCGACTATATCCGCCGGGACCGTATTGCCAAAGACCGTAAATGGACCGTGGACACGGAGTATGGGGCCTTGGACATCACCATCAACCTGTCCAAGCCGGAGAAAGATCCCAAGGCCATTGCCGCCGCCGGGAAAGTGCGCAGTACGGGCTATCCCAAGTGCCTGCTGTGCGCGGAGAACGAGGGCTACGCGGGGCATCTGAACCACCCCGCCCGACAGAACCACCGGATCATCCCCATTGTTTTGAACGGCGCGGACTTTTTCCTCCAATACAGCCCCTATGTCTACTACACCGAGCACTGCATCGTCCTGAACCGGGAGCATATCCCCATGCGCATTGACGAAAAGGCCTTTGGAAACCTGCTGGATTTCGTGGGACAGTTCCCCCACTACTTCTTAGGGTCCAACGCGGACCTGCCCATTGTGGGCGGCAGCGTTTTGAGCCACGACCACTATCAGGGGGGCCGCTACACCTTCCCCATGGAGCGGGCGGAGGTGGAGGAGCGCTTCACCCTTCCGGGCTTTGAAGATGTGGAGGCCGGAGGCGTCAAGTGGCCCATGCCCGTGATCCGGATCCGGCACGGGGATCCCAAGCGTTTGATTGCCCTGGCGGTCCGGATCCTGGACGCCTGGCGGGTCTATGACGATCCGGAGGCGGGAGTGTTCCACGAAACGGCGGGAGAGCCTCACAACACCATCACCCCCATTGCCCGGCGGCGGGGGCAGGACTATGAGCTGGATCTGGTTCTGCGGAACAACCGCACGTCGGAGGAGCACCCCCTGGGCATCTTCCACCCCCACGCGGACAAGCACCACATCAAAAAGGAGAACATCGGCCTCATTGAGGTCATGGGTCTTGCGGTGCTGCCCTCCCGGCTGGACCGGGAACTGGCGGCGGTGGCGGAGGCTCTGACCGCCGGGGCGGACCGGGCGGAACTGGAAGCCAATCCCCTGACGGCCTCCCACGCCGCCTGGGCGGAGGACATCCGCAGACGCCGGAAGGACCTGACCCGGGAAAACGCGGAGGCGGTGCTTCAGGAGGAGACGGGTCAGGTGTTCCGGGCCGTGCTGGAGGACGCCGGAACCTTCAAGCGCACGGAGGCGGGCCGTCAGGCCTTCCATCAGTTTATCGAGAGCGTGTAAAGGAAAAAGCATTGTAATTGCTGGAATCATCAGCGAAGGAGCGTTTCATGTCGGATATCCGGAAAACCGCCATGGTCACGGTCTGCGGACGGCCCAATGTGGGCAAGTCCAGCCTGACCAATGCCCTGGTGGGAGAGAAGATTGCCATTGTGTCCAATAAGGCCCAGACCACCCGGAACCGGATCTGCGGCGTGGTGAACCGGGAGGATACCCAGATCGTTCTGCTGGATACCCCCGGCCTCCACCGTCCCCGGTCCGCCTTGGGGGAGTATATGGTGAAAGTGGTGCGGCAGAGTTTGGAGGGCGTGGACTGCGCGCTGCTGCTTGTGGAGCCGGCGGCCCATGTGGGCGGTCCGGAGGAGGCCTTGATCCGCCGCATCCGGGAGGAACAGATCCCCGCCATCCTCTGTATCAACAAGATCGACACCGTGGAACCGGCGTCCCTCCTTCCCGTCATGGCGGCTTACCATGCCGCCTGGGACGGCTTCCAGGCCATTGTGCCCATCTCCGCCCGTACCGGAGACGGCTTGGACGATCTGGTGTCGGAGATCCGCAAGTACGCGGAAGAGGGACCCCAACTGTTCCCCGACGGGCAGGTCAGCGATCAGCCGGACCAGCAGGTTATGGGGGAACTGCTGCGGGAAAAACTGCTGCTGTGCTTAGACCAGGAGGTGCCCCACGGCGTGGCGGTGGAGATCACCCGGTTTTCTGAGCGGGAGGACGGCATCGTGGACGTGGACGCCGTGATTTACTGCGAAAAGGCCAGCCACAAGGGGATTATCATCGGGAAACAGGGGGCTATGCTGAAAAAAGCCAGCTCCCTGGCCCGGACGGAGATGGAGCGGTTTATGGGCACCAAGGTGTGCCTGAAAACCTGGGTGAAGGTGAAGGAGAACTGGCGTGCCAGCGCCGGAGCCGTCCGGTCCATGGGCTACCGGGATCTCACGTGAGCGCATCGTGTCTGGCGGCGTCTGCCGCCAGACTTTTTATCGCGCTCTGTCAGCTTTGCTATCTATGAGGTTCCCAACACGGCAACCGGCGACAAATCATAAGTAAAACGGCATTTCTTTTCTGATAACAGGAGGCGGTGGAATGCTTCATCTGTGGATGGGCAGGGCAAAGACGGGAAAGACGGCGGCGGTGCTGGAAGCCATCCGGGATCTGGGGGACCGCTCCCGGCAGATTCTCCTGGTGCCGGAACACGTGTCCCACAAGGCGGAGGTGGATCTGTGCCGGGTCTGCGGAGATACGGCCAGCCGACACGCGGAGGTTTTGAGCTTCCGCCGCTTAGGGGACCGGGTCCTCTCCCGCACGGGGGGCATCGCCCAGGTGTCCTTGGACGCCGGGGGGCGGCTTTTGACGGTACAGCGCTGCGCGGAGGAACTGTCCGCGTCCCTGACGGTGTACCGCCGCCCTTCCCGGAAACCGGCGTTTCTGGTGCAGCTGCTGGAACTGTTCGACGAGCTGCGCTCCTACGCGGTGACGCCGGAAGTCCTCTCCCTGCGGGCCCAAGAGACCTCCGGCCCCGTACGGGACAAGCTGTCAGACCTGGCCCTGCTGTACGGGGCCTATGAGTCCCGCCTGCGGCAAAACGGCCACGACGCCCGGGACCCCATGAGCCGCCTGTGTGACCACCTGGCGGAATCCGGCTATGTCCGGGACAAGGACCTGTTTCTGGACGGCTTTACCTACTTCAACGCCCAGGAGCGGCGGATTTTGGAGATCATGCTCCGTCAGGCGTCCTCCGTCACGGTGACGCTCTTAGGAGAGCCGGGGGAAGCGGGAGAAGAAGCGTTTTTCGCCCCGGCTTTGAAAACCCGCTTCCAGCTGGAACGTCTGGCCCAGGACGCGGGGTGCGAGTGGGATCTGCGGCAGTTCCGGGCCGGACCGGGCGGGGCCCTGGGCCATTTGGAGCGGTACTTCTTCGGCGGCGGTGTCCCCTGGCCGGAGGAACAGGTTCCCATCCGGGTATTGGAGGCGGGGACGCCTCTCACGGAGGTGGAACAGGCGGCGGCAGAAATCCGGCGTCTGGTATCCTCCGGCAGAGTCCGCTACCGGGACATCGCCGTGGCGGCCCGAAATATGGAGGACTATGAGGCCCCCATCGCCGCCGTGTTCCCCCGGTGGGAGATCCCTGTGTATCTGAGCCGCCGGAGTGATATCCTGGAAAAGCCCGTTGTCAGTCTCCTGACCGGGGTGCTGGCCGCCGTGACGGACGGATATGAGTATGAGGAGATGTTCCGGTGGCTGAAAACCGGCCTGGGGGGACTGACGCCGGAGGAATGCGACGTGCTGGAAAACTACGTCCTCAAGTGGGAGATCCACGGTTCCATGTGGCTGCGGGACGTGGACTGGACGGAGCACCCGGAGGGTTACGGCGTCCCCTGGACCGCCGCACGGCAGGAACAGCTGGACCAGGTCAACGCCCTGCGCCGCCGGGTCCGTCCGCCCCTTTCTGCCCTGTCCGAGGACCTGAAAGCCGCCAAAACCGCCCGGGAGAAAGTGGAGGCCCTGTACGGCTTTATGGAGCATCTGGGCCTGCAAGCGGCCCTGGAAGAGCGGATGCGCCGTCAGGCGGAGGCGGGACGGTTACAGGAGGCGGAGGAAACCGCCCAGCTGTGGGAGATCCTGTGCGGGATTCTGGACCAGTTCGTGGAGATCCTGGGGGAGGAACCCATGGATACGGACACCTTTGCCCGTCTGTTCCGTCAGGCCCTCAGCCAGTACAGCGTGGGCACCATCCCCGCCGCCCTGGACCAGGTGTCCGCCGGGGAGATCACCCGGAACGACCGCCATACGGTGAAATACCTGTTCTTCCTGGGGGCCAACGACCACGTGCTGCCCAGTCCCGGCCAGAGCGGAGGCATCCTGAACCGGGAGGATCGGCAGGAACTGGCGAAATTAGGGGTGGAACTGGCCCCTACGGGCATGGAACAGCTGGGGATCGAACTCCATCACCTCTACGCCGCCCTGTCCCAGCCTACGGAAGGGCTGTGGGTCAGTTGCCCTCTGCGGGACACCTCCGGCGGGGAACTGCGGCCCGCCTTTCTCATTGACCGTCTGAAAACCCTGTTCCCGTCCCTGAATGTGGAAAAAGAGGACCCGGGCAAGTCCTGGCGGCTCACCGCCCCCCTCCCCGCCCTGGAAGCGGCGGGATATGACACCACCCTGCGCCGCTATTTCCGCGCCCAAAGCGCGGACGGCGGACCGGATGGTTCCAACGTCCAAAGCGCCTTAGACGCCATGGAGCGGGCGGCGGCTTTGCGGCGGGGGAGCCTGTCCCCCCAGGCGGTGCGGGCGCTGTACGGCACGAAAGCTGCCCTGTCCGCATCCCGGCTGGAACGGATGCGCTCCTGCCACTTCTCTTACTTCATGGAATACGGCCTGAAAGCCAAGCCCCGGAAGGAGGCGTCCTTCGACGCGCCTCAGATCGGTACCTTCCTCCATTATCTCCTGGAACACGTCACCCGGGACGTGCTGGCCATGGGAGGCTTCGGGGCTGTGGAGGAGGCGGAACTGCACCGTTTGACCAATCAGTATATCCGGCAGTTTGAACAGGAGACCTTTGGAGACCTGTCCCGGAAGGGGGCCCGGTTCCGCTATCTCTTCACCCGTCTGCGCCGCACGGCCCGGACCGTGGTGGATTTGGCGGCGGAGGAACTGCGCCAGTCGGACTTTGTGCCCGTGGCCTTTGAGCTGTCCTTCGGGGATGGCGGCGATGTGCCCGCCGTGGTGATCCGGGAGCCGGACAGCGAACTGCGTTTACAGGGCCGGGCGGACCGGGTGGACGGCTGGATCAAGGACGGAAAGCTCTATGTGCGGGTGGTGGACTACAAGTCCGGCAAAAAGCGGTTCGATTTGGGGGCCGTGCGCATGGGGCTGGATCTGCAAATGCTGCTGTACCTCTTTGCCCTGGGGGATCAGGGGGCAGCACGGTTCGGACGGGAGATTGTCCCGGCGGGGGTGCTGTACTTCCCGGTCCGGGACGACATTCTTCCGGCGGATCGGGCGATCACGCCGGAACAGCTGGTCCGGCTGCGGGAGAAGGAACTGCGCCGGACCGGACTGCTGCTGTCGGACCCGGAGGTACTGCGGGCCATGGAGCATGAGGCCCTGACGGAGCCCCGGTATTTACCCCTTCGGGTGGGAAAGGACGGCAGTATTGCCGGAGGACTTGCCTCCGCCGAACAGTTCGGGAAACTGCGGCGCTATGTGGACCGGCTGCTCACAGAGATCGCGGCGGAAATCCGGGGCGGCAACATCAACGCGGACCCCTGTGTCCGCCACGCCGGAGAGGACCCCTGCCAGTACTGCGACTGGGGAGACGCCTGCCACTTCCAGGAGGGCCGGGACACGGACTGCCGGCGCTATGTGCTGCCCATGGACCCCACGGCCTTTTGGGAATGGCTGGAACGAGAGGAGGCACCATGATGGAAACCCTGACTTCCCAGCAGCAGGCAGCGGTTCAGAACCGGGGCGGCAGTCTGCTGGTGTCCGCCGCCGCCGGATCCGGCAAGACCAAGGTGCTGGTGGAACGGCTGTTCCGGTACGTGACGGAGGACCACCGGGATCTGGATGCGTTTTTGATGATTACCTATACCCGGGCGGCGGCGGCGGAACTGCGGGGAAAAATCGCCGCGGAGCTGTCCCGGCGCGTAGCCCAGGCCCCGGAGGACCGGCATCTGCGCGCCCAGCTGCTGCGGGTGTATCAGGCGGACATCAAGACCGTGGACGCCTTCTGCACCGCCCTGCTGCGGGAGAACACCCACCTGCTCCCCTCCGCGGAGAACCGCCGATCCCTGACGCCGGATTTCCGGGTGCTGGACGAGGGGGAGGCCGTCCTCTTGCGGCAGAGGGTCCTCCGGCGGACCTTAGAGGACTTCTATGAGAATTTAACTCCCGGAAAGGAACTTTTAGCGGACACCATGGGGGCCGGACGGGATGACAGCCGTCTGGAGGCCCTGGTGCTGGAAGTCTACGAAAAGCTCCAAAGCCACGCGGATCCGGCGGCGTGGCTGGAAAAGAGCCGGACCGCCTGGTCGGATCCGGCCCCCTCCTTTGACCGCACCCCCTATGCCCGGGAACTGCTGGCCTTCGTCCGCCGCAGGGCGGCGTACTGGAAGGAGCAGTTCCTCCGGGGGGCCGCCCGGACCGAGGGAGATCCATCCTTAAAGAAGGGCTACGGGGACCGCTTCCTCACCGCCGCCGCCGGACTGGAGGCCCTGGAAAACTGCCAGACCTGGGAGGACGCCCGGGCTTTGACGGGTGCTGTGGCCTTCCCCCGGCTGGCCACGCCCCGGGGACGGAAGGACGAGCCTCTGATTCGGTCCCTGAAACGGATCTGGGACGCCTGCAAAGACGGCGTCAAGGAACTGTCCGGACTGCTGGACACCTCCGGAGAGGACGCCGCCGAGGATCTGCGCCGCATTGCCCCCGCCATGGAGGCCCTGCTGGATTTGGTGGGGGACTTCTCCGACCGCTACCGTCAGGAGAAACTCCGGACCAACCGGGCGGATTTTTCCGACATGGAGCATCTGGCCTTAGGGATTCTGGTCCAGGAGGACGGCGGTCCCACCCCCCTGGGACGCCAGATCGCCTCCCGGTATGAGGAGATTTTGGTGGACGAATATCAAGACACCAACGAGGTGCAAAACGCCATCTTTCAGGCGGTGTCCCGGCAGGGGAAAAACCTGTTCACCGTAGGGGACGTGAAGCAGAGCATCTACCGCTTCCGTCTGGCGGACCCCTCCATCTTTTTGGAGAAGTACGCCCGGTTCCGGCCCTGGCAGGAGGCGCAGGAGGGACAGGAGCGGAAAATCCTGCTGTCCAAGAATTTCCGCTCCCGCCAGGAGGTGCTGGACGGGGCCAACTTCGTCTTTTCCAACATCCTCTCCCCGGAGATGGGGGAGATGGCCTACGGGCCGGAGGAGGCCCTGTACTTCGGGGCGGAGTACTATCCCCCCCGGCAGGACTGCGCCGTGGAGTTCCACCTCATCTCTGCCCGCCGCCGGACGGAGGGCGGGGACCCCCCGGTGACGCGGCTGGAGGCGGAGGCCCGGTTCACGGCGGGGCGGATCCGGGAACTGCTGGACAGCGGCTTCCCCGTGACCGACGGCGGTGCCTTGCGGCCCTGCCGCCCGGAGGATATCGTCATCCTCATGCGCTCTCCCCACGCCCGCCTCCCGGCCTACTACGCCGCCCTGACGGAACAAAACGTGCCCTGTTCCTTTGAGGAGGGGGGCGGGTTCTTCCGGACCATGGAGGTGTCCACGGTGCTGGCCTTTTTGCGGATTGTGGACAACCCCCGGCAGGACGTGCCCTTGATTTCGGTCCTGCGCTCTCCCCTGTTCTCCTTTTCCCCGGACCGTCTGGCGGAGATCCGCGCCGCCCTGCCCAGCGGGGATTACTATGAGGCGGTGAAAGCGTGCGCCGAAAGGGGGGATGTGGACTGTGCCGCCTTTCTGGACGCCCTGAATGAACTGCGCGCCCTCTCGTCTGACATGGGCGTCAGCGCCTTTTTGTGGCACCTCTACAACACCCGGAATGTCCTGGGCATCTTCGCCGCCTGTGACGGCGGGGCGGAACGGCGGGAGAACCTCCTGGCCCTGACCGCCCAGGCGGAGCGGTTTGAGAGCGGAGGCTATAAGGGAATCTTCGTCTTTCTCACCTATCTGGGCCGTCTGATGGACGCCGGGAAAGCCCCGGAGGGCAGGGCCGGAAACGGCGGCGGCGTCCGGCTTATGAGCATCCATCGGTCCAAGGGCCTGGAATTTCCCATCGTGATTCTGGCGGATCTGGACCGGGCCTTCTCCCGGCAGGATTTCCGTGCCCCGGTGCTGGTCCACCCGGATCTGGGTTTGGGGCCTCAGTTCGTGGACTTGGAGCGGCGGATCCGCTATCCCACCCTTGCCCGGGCGGCGGTCCAGGCCCGATTGACCCGGGAGAATCTGGCGGAGGAACAGCGGATCCTGTACGTGGCCATGACCCGCCCCAAGGAGAAGCTGATTCTGGTGGACAGCCTCTACGGCGGGGAGAGCCGGATCCAGAAGCTGGCCTCCCGGACCGCCCTTCCCGTCCCTCCGGAGGCGGTGGCGGAGGCGGGGACTTTCGGGGACTGGCTGCTGCTGTGCCTGCTGTCCAGGCCGGAGGCGGCGTGTCTGCGGTCCTTCGGGGACGCGGAAATCGAAACCCTGTACAACGGCCCGGATTCCCCCTGGCAGGTCTTTGTCCACGACGCGGAGGACTTCGGAACGCCGGAAGCCGCCGTGCCGACTGCGGCGGAGGTCCCGGAAAGCGCTCCGGCGTCCTTCGACGCTACTCTGCTGGAATATGCCTATCCATACCGACGGGAGACCGCCCTGCCCGCCAAAGTCACCGCCACCCAGCTCAAAGGCCGGGTGCTGGACGAGGAGATTGCCGAACACGCCGCCCGGACCCCCTGGATTCGCCCCCTGTCCCAGCCCAAGTTCCGCTGGAACCGGGGCCTGACCCCGGCGGAACGGGGTACCGCCACCCATCTGCTGCTGCAATACTTAGACTTCTCCGGGGAGGATCCGGCGCGTCAGGCGGCGGCCCTGACGGAGCGGAACCTGCTGACGGCGGAACAGGCATCGGCGGTGGATTTGGAGGGGGTCCGGACCTTCCTGGCCTCTCCCCTGGCAGAGGAGATCCGCCGCAGTCCCCAGGTGCTGCGGGAGTACCCCTTTACCCTCCTGATCCCCTCCGGGGAACCCTCCGGGGACACCATGCTGCTCCAAGGCGTGGTGGACTGCTGCTTTGAGACAGAGGACGGTTTTGTGGTGGTGGACTTCAAGACGGACCATGTCCGCTCCGGTCCGGAGGCCCGGAAACGGGCAGAGCGCTACCGTCCCCAGGTCCAGGCGTACAGCAATGCCTTGGAACGGGTACTGGAACGGCCTGTCATCCGGCGGGTGCTGTACTTCTTGGGGCCGGGGGAGGCCGTGGAGATGGAGTAGTGGGAAATCCCGCCAAAGGTTTCCGCGAAAATTTGTGTAAAAGGCTGAAAATGCGGAGGTAGTTCAGATATTTCTTGCAAGCGCCCCGGTTTTTTCTTATACTAAACGTTAGACTGCCCGCAGTATGCGATGGAATCGGATGAGGTTTGAAATTTCTGGGAAATGTCCGGAAGTTTCCGGAAAGAACGGCCCCCAAAAGGGCGGAAACGCCGGGGCGCGGCGCGGTTACATTATCCTGATGGCAGGAGAGAAGGTGAAAACGGATGTCCCTGGAAGCAATCCAAACAGTTACGCAGGTGGAAAAGGAGACCCAGGAGAAGCTCGCCGCCGCCAGGGCGGAGGCCGGAAAACTGACGGCAGACGCCCAGCGGGACGGAGAGGCGCTCTTGCGCCAGATCCGCTCCGGCGCGGCGGAGGAAGGCAGGGCGCTGTTGCGCCAGGCGGAGGAGCGGGCCGCGAAACAGGCGGAGGAAATCCGCCGGGAGGCCCAGGCCCAGAGCAACGCCCTCCGCAAGAGGGCGGAGGCCCGCCTGGACCAGGCGGCGGAGTACATTGCGGGAAGGGTTGTGAAGCACTGAAATGGCCATTGTGAAGATGAAGAAACTGCGTGTCCTGGCAATGGCCGGCCAACGGGAGGAACTGCTCAAAGGACTTTTGCACCTGGGCTGTGTGGAGATCAGCGAGCCGGAGGACCGGCTGAATGATCCCCAGTGGGCCGCGCTTTTGCGGCGCAATGTCTCCGATCTCACCCGGATCCGGGGGGAGATCGCCGACGTGAACACCGCCCTGGACGCCGTGAAACGGTACGGCGAGGCGAAAGAGGGGCTGTTCATCCAGCGCCGGGGCGTGACGGAACAGGAGTTTCTCAGTTCCAAGACCCTGGACGAGGCCCAGGCGGAGACCCGGCGCATCGGCGGACTGCTCCAGGACCTGTCCCGCCTGAGAAGCGAGGAGGGCCGCCTGGAGGCCCGGAAGGCGGGGTTCCTTCCCTGGAAGGACCTGGATCTCCCGCTGGAACAGGAGGGCACTGCCCACACCCTGTTCCGCCTGGAAGTGTGCCCCGGGTCCACGGATGTGGGGGCGGTGCGGCTGGCCCTGTCTGAGGCGGCGGCGGAACTGATCCCCGTCAGCGCGGACCGGCAGCAGGCCTGCTGCCTCCTGGTCTGCCACCGGGAGGACGAGGAACAGGTCCAGGAGATTCTCCGGCCCTATAACTTCAGCGCCACGTCCTTCCAGGGCGCGGCGGGAACGCCGGCGGAGAACATCGCCGCCCTGGACCGGGAGTTACAGGAAAACCAGAGCCGTCAGGCGGAGATCACCGCCGAGCTGTCGGCCTCCGGCGGCAGCCGGGACCTGCTGCGGCTCTACGCGGACCGTTTGAACGCGGAGGCGGCCAAGGAGACCGGCTCCGGAAACCTTTTGACGGATGGGACCGTCCTGTTTTTTGAGGGCTGGTGCCCGGAGGAAAAACTGCGGGGCGTCCGGTCCTTCCTGGATACCAGCGGCTGCGCCTGGGAGGAAGCCGACCCCGCCCCGGAGGACAGGCCCCCTGTCCAGCTCAAGAGCAACTTCCTGACAAAGCCCCTGAACATGGTCACGGAGATGTACTCCCTGCCGGATTACCACAACGTAGACCCCAACCCCCTCATGGCCCCCTTCTTCATCCTGTTCTACGGGATTATGATGGCGGACATGGGCTACGGTCTGCTGATGATGCTGGCCGGGATCCTGGTGACCCGGAAGTACCGGCCCAAGGGCACCATGGGCCACCTGTTCGGCCTTTTGACCCTGTGCGGGTGCAGCACGTTTGTCATGGGGGCCATTACGGGAGGTTTCTTCGGCGATTTTCTCACCCAAGCGGTAAAACTCACCACCGGCGGGGACTTCCAGCTGCCCGCCCTCTTTACCCCCCTGAACGATACCCTCATGATCCTGGTGGGGGCTATGTGCTTAGGCTTCGTCCACATTCTCACCGGCATGGCCATCAGCTTCGCCATCAAGCTCCGGCGGGGCCAGGTCATGGACGCGGTGTGGGAAGAAGTCACGTGGTGGATCGTGTTCTTAGGCGCGGGACTGGCCGTGGCGGGGCTTACCCCCCTGGTGCTGTATCTGGGCATTGCCATGGTGGTGGCGGGGCCCATTGCCAGCGGCGAGGGCCTGGGAAAGCTCACCGGCATTTTCGGCTCCCTGTACAGCCATGTGACCGGGTATTTCGGGGACATCCTGTCCTACTCCCGTCTCATGGCCTTGATGCTGGCGGGCAGCGTCATCGCCCAGGTGTTCAACACCCTGGGGGCGATTCCCGGCAACATCGTCTTTTTCATCATCGTGTCCATGGCGGGGAACGCGCTGAACTTCGCGTTGAACCTGCTGGGCTGCTACGTCCACGACCTGCGGCTCCAGTGCCTGGAGTTCTTCGGCAAGTTCTATGAGGACGGCGGACGGCCCTTCCAGCCCCTGGCCGTGAACACCAAATTTGTGGATATTCAAAACAACTGAGGAGGAACATTACCATGGATCTTGAAATCCTGCAGCAGATCGAATACTCGGCGGCGGCCCAGTCCTTCCTGGGCGCATTCGGCGGCCTGGCCCTGGCTCTGCTGGGCGCGGGCCTTGCGGCGGTGCTTCCCGGCATCGGCTCCGCCAAGGGCACCGGCATCGCCGGTGAGGCGGGCACGGGCCTGCTGTGCCAGGACCCCTCCAAGTTCGGCAAGGTCATGATCTTGCAGGTCATCCCCGGCACCCAGGGCCTGTACGGCCTGGTGGTGTGGTTCTTCGCCATCTTCCGCATGGGCCTGCTGGGCGGCTCCCTGCCGGCCCTGACCGTGGCCCAGGGCTTACAGTACCTGGCCGCCTGCCTTCCCATGGCTCTGGGCGGACTGTTCTCCGCCATTTCCCAGGGCCGTGTGGCCGCCGGATCCATCAACATCCTGGCCAAGAAGCCCGACGACTGGTCCAAGGGCATGGTGCTGTGCATCACGGTGGAGTTCTACGCCATTTTGTCCCTGCTGGCCTCCATGCTGATGATCATCAATATCAGCGGCTGATCCCCACAGAAAGGGGAACGCGGTTATGAACGGAATCGAACGGATTACCCAGCGCATTACCTCGGACGCCCAGGCGGAGGCGGACCGGATCCTGGGAGACGCCCGGGCGGAGGCGGCTCGGATCACGGCGGAGTTCCAGGCCCAGGCCGACGGGGAGAACAAAGAGCTTTCGGAGCGGAACCGCCGCGCCGCCCAGGAGCGGGAAGAGCGGCTGGTGAGCATGGCCCAGATGGAGGCCCGGAAGGTGCTGCTGGCGGCGAAACAGGAAGTGGTGGAGAAGGCCTTCGCCCTGGCCCTGGACCGCCTGTGCGCCATGCCGGAGGATCGGTATGTGGCGGTGCTGGCGGATTTGATGGCCCAGGCCTCCTCTACCGGCACGGAAGAAGTGGTCTTTTCCCCCAAGGATAAGAAGAAAGTGGGAAAGCTGGCGGTGGACAAGGCCAACGCCGCCTCCGGCAAACACCTGACGCTGTCCAAAGAGACGGCGGAGATCCGGGGGGGCTTTCTGCTCAAGGATCGCAACGTAGAGGTCAACTGCACCTTTGAGACCCTGGTGCGGCTGCAAAAGGGCCCGGCCTCCGGAGCGGTGGCGAAACTGCTGTTCCCGGACGGCCCGGCGGACCGGTGAGGTGAGGAGGGAGCGCCTTGGCGAAAGGAATCAGAGATACCGATTACCTGGGGATCTCCGCCCGGATCCGGGCCATGGAAAACAGCCTCCTGACCCGGGACCGCATGGAGCAGCTCCTGGAAGCCCGCACGGAGGAGGACGCCGCCAAACTCCTGACGGAGTGCGGCTATCCCCCCCTGGACCCCCGGCATCCCGAGGAGATGGACGCGTCCCTCTCCCAGGTGCGGCAGGAGACCTTCCGGGATCTGGCGGACAGCGCCCCGGATCCCCGGTATATTGACTTTTTCCGGCTGAAATACGACTATCACAACGTAAAGGCCCTGTTGAAGGGGGCCGCCCTGGGCACGGACCCCAACCATATGCTGACGGAACTGGGCCGGATCCCCTCCTTGGACCTGGCGGAGGCCGTCAGCCGGGAGGACTGGGACAGCCTGCCCGGGAAACTGGGCGTTGCCGCCGCGGAGGCCAAAGAGGTGCTGGATACCACCCGGGATCCCCAGCTGGCGGACATCGTGCTGGACCGGTGGTGCTACGCGGACCTGGCCGAAACGGCGGAGGAGACCCGCAGTCCGTTTTTGGCGGGCTACGTGCGCGTTCAAGTGGACGCGGCCAACCTGCGGGCTCTCGTGCGGACCCTCCGCATGGGCAAGAACGCGGACTTTTTGAAAGGCGTCCTCCTGGACGGCGGGGAAGTGGACCCGGACGGCATTCTGGCGGTCAGCGCCGCCCACGGCGGTGGACTTGCGGAACTGTACGCCCCCACGGCCCTTGCCCGGGCGGCGGAGAGCGGCGCGGAGGCCGCCAAAGGCGGCGCGGTGACGGAGTTTGAGAAGCTGTGCGACGACGCGGTGTCCGCGTATCTGGACCAGGCCCGGTTCGTTCCCTTCGGGGACGCCCCCCTGGTGGGGTATCTGGCCGCCCGGGAGACGGAGTACGCCAATCTGCGGATCCTTCTGCTGGGCCGGGCCGCGGGTTTGAGCGCCGATGTGATCCGCTCCCGCCTTCGCAGCGGCGCGGTGTAAGGAGGGAGAGCAATGGCAGCGACTTACCCCATCGCGGTAGTGGGCGACTGGGAATCCGTCATGGGGTTCCAGGCCCTGGGATTGGACACCTATCCCGCCGCCTCTCCCGAGGAAGCCCGGCAGACCGTGCGGCGGCTTGCAAAAGAGGACTGCGCGGTGATCTACCTCACCGAGGGCCTGGCAAAGGAGATGCCGGATGTGATTGCCCGGTATAAAGACGAACTGCGTCCCGCCATCATCCTGATTCCGGGACGGGAAGGCTCCCTGGGCATCGGGAAAGAGAACATCCAGCGGGCCATTGAACGGGCCGTAGGCGCGGATATCCTGTAAAGCGGGATCTCCCATTCGATTTTTCCTTGTGAAAGAAGGGTATCAGTATTGAGCGGTAAAGTAGTGAAAGTATCCGGGCCGCTGGTGGTGGCCACGGGCCTTTCGGACGCCAATATGTCCGACGTGGTCCGCGTCGGCCCCCAGCGCCTGATTGGCGAAATCCTCACCATGAAGGGCGACACCGCCTCCATCCAGGTCTATGAGGAGACCTCCGGCCTGGGCCCCGGGGCGGACGTAATCACCACCGGCGCGCCTATGAGCGTGGAGCTGGGCCCCGGCATGATCGAGGGCATCTATGACGGCATTCAGAGGCCCCTGGAAGTGATCCGCCAGAAGGTGGGGGACTGCATCACCAGAGGCGTGGAAGTCCCCGCCGTGGACCACGAGAAGAAGTGGGACTTTAACGCCACGGCAAAAGTGGGGGATAAAGTCATCGGCGGCGATGTCATCGGCACCGTCCAGGAGACCTCCGTGGTGCTCCACAAGATCATGGTCCCCCCCAACGTGAAAGGCACCATCGTGAAAATCCAGAGCGGCAAGTTCAACGTCCTGGAGACCGTAGCCGTGCTGAAAACCGACGGCGGCGACGAGGTGCCCCTGACCATGATCCAGAAGTGGCCTGTCCGCGTGGGGCGGCCCTATAAGCGCAAGTTCCCTCCCGTGCGGCCCCTCTGCTCCGGACAGCGGATCATTGACACTCTGTTCCCCATTGCCAAGGGCGGCACGGCGGCGGTCCCCGGACCCTTTGGATCCGGCAAGACCGTGGTGCAGCACCAGCTGGCCAAGTGGTCCGACGTGGACATCGTGATCTACATCGGCTGCGGCGAGCGGGGCAATGAGATGACCGATGTGCTGCGGGAGTTCCCGGAACTGAAAGACCCCCGGACCGGGGAGTCCCTGATGAAGCGGACCGTCCTCATCGCCAACACCTCCGATATGCCCGTGGCGGCCCGGGAGGCCTCCGTGTATACCGGCATTACCATCGCGGAGTACTTCCGGGATATGGGCTATGACGTGGCGGTCATCGCCGACTCCACCTCCCGGTGGGCGGAGGCCCTGCGGGAGATGTCCGGTCGTCTGGAAGAAATGCCCGGCGAGGAGGGCTATCCCGCCTACCTGGCTTCCCGTCTGGCCCAGTTCTATGAGCGGGCCGGCAGCGTGGAGTGCATCGGGGCCGAGGAGCGCCGGGGCAGCCTCACCGCCGTGGGCGCGGTGTCCCCTCCCGGCGGCGACCTGTCCGAGCCTGTGTCCCAGGCCACCATGCGGATCGTCAAGGTCTTCTGGGCCCTGGACTCCTCTCTTGCCTATCGGCGGCACTTCCCCGCCATCAACTGGCTCAACTCCTACTCCCTGTACCTGGACTCCCTGAAACCCTGGTTCGATGAGAACTTCGGGGAGGACTTCATCAAAAACCGGGGCACGGCCATGAGCATCCTGCAAAACGAGGCCAGCCTCAACGAGATCGTCCAGCTGGTGGGCAAGGACTCCCTGTCCCCCGCCGACCAGCTGACACTGGAAGTGGCCCGGATGGTCCGGGAGGACTTCCTGCAGCAAAACGCCTTCACCGACATCGACGGCTATTCCAGCTATGACCGCCAGGGCAGGCTCCTGTCCATCATCCTGGACTACGACCGCTGCTGCCGGGAGGCCATCAAACAGGGCGCGGAAGCCGCTAAACTCTTCGACATCCCCGCCCGGGAACGGATTGGCCGTGCCAAGAGCGTGCCTGTGGAGGAATACGAGCAGGCTTACGCGGAGATCCGGGAGGAAATGGAGGGCCAGATCGCGGAGATCGCCAGCCAGGGAGGTGAGAACGGATGATTCGGGAATATAAAACCGTAGAGGAGATCGTCAGCCCCCTGATGATGGTCCGTATGGTGGAAAACGTCACCTATGACGAACTGGTGGAAGTGGAACTGCACAACGGCTCCATCCGCCGGGGCAAGGTGCTGGAAGTCAACGGCGATACCGCCGTGGTGCAGCTGTTTGAATCCGCCGCCGGCATCAACCTGGCGGACGCCAAAGTCCGTTTCCTGGGGCATCCTCTGGAACTGGGCGTGTCCGGCGATATGCTGGGCCGGGTGTTCAACGGCATGGGCCAGCCCATCGACGGCGGCCCGGAGATTCTGCCGGAGGAGTACCGGGATATCAACGGCCTGCCTATGAACCCCGCCGCCCGGGACTACCCCAACGAGTTTATCCAGACCGGTGTGTCCACCATCGACGGCCTGAACACCCTGGTCCGGGGACAGAAACTGCCCATCTTCTCCGGCTCCGGCCTGCCCCACGCCAACCTGGCCGCCCAGATCGCCCGTCAGGCCAAGGTGCTGGGAGACGAGGGCTCCAACTTCGCCGTGGTATTCGCCGCCATCGGCATCACCTTCGAGGAGTCCGAGTTCTTCGTCAGCGAGTTCCGCCGGACCGGTGCCATTGACCGCACCGTCCTGTTCTCCAACCTTGCCAATGACCCCGCCGTGGAGCGGATTTCTACCCCCCGTATGGCCCTGACCGCCGCGGAGTACCTGGCCTTTGAGAAGAAAATGCACGTGCTGGTCATTATGACCGACATCACCAACTACGCCGAGGCCCTGCGGGAAGTCTCCGCCGCCAAGAAAGAAGTCCCCGGACGCCGGGGCTTCCCCGGATACCTCTACACGGACCTGGCCACCCTCTATGAGCGGGCCGGACGCCGCCTGGGGAATCCCGGCTCCATCACCATGATCCCCGTGCTGACTATGCCCGAGGACGACAAGACCCACCCCATCCCCGACCTGACCGGCTACATCACGGAGGGACAGATCATCCTCTCCCGTGCCCTGTACCGCCAGGGCATCCAGCCGCCGGTGGACGTGCTGCCCAGCCTGTCCCGTCTGAAAGACAAGGGCGTGGGCAAGGGCAAGACCCGGGAGGACCACGCGGATACCATGAACCAGCTCTTTGCCGCCTACTCCACCGGTAAGGACAACAAGGAGCTCATGAGCATCCTGGGCGAGGCCGCCCTGACCCCCACCGACCTGCTGTACGCCAAGTTCGCCGACGAATTCGAGCGCCGGTATGTGAACCAGGGCTATGAGGAAAACCGTTCCATTGAGGAGACGCTGAATCTGGGCTGGGAACTGCTGAGCATCCTGCCCAAGGCGGAGCTGAAACGGATTAAGCCGGAACTCATCGAACGCTATTGGCCCAAGAAGGACTGAGGAGGGGAGCGCGATGCCGAACATCACGGTCAGCCCTACCCGGATGGAGCTCACCCGTCTGAAAGGCAAGCTGCGTACCGCCCAGCGGGGCCATAAGCTGCTCAAAGACAAGCGGGATGAGCTGATGAAACAGTTCCTGGACACCGTGCGGGAGGTCCGCGCCTTGCGCAAAGAGGTGGAGGAAGAACTGATGGCCGTCCACGGCTCTTTTACCGTGGCCTCCGCCCTCATGAGCTCCGCCGCCATTGAACAGGCGCTGATGTATCCCAAGCAGAGCGTGGAACTGGGTATGACAACCCAGAACATCATGTCGGTCAACGTGCCGGTGTACGAGTTCCATACCAAGACCAAGTCCGACGCGGATATCTACCCCTACGGCTTCGCCGCTACCTCCGGAGAACTGGACGCGGCGGTGGACGCCCTGGGGAAGGTGTTCCAGAAGCTGTTGAAGCTGGCGCAGATCGAAAAAGCCGCCCAGCTCATGGCGGAGGAGATCGAAAAGACCCGCCGCCGGGTCAACGCCCTGGAATACGTCATGATCCCCAACACCCAGGAGGCCATCCGGTATATCACCATGAAGCTGGATGAAAACGACCGCGCCACCACCACAAGGCTTATGAAGGTCAAGGACATGATTTTGAAAGAAGCCATTGACGACAGGCGGGCAAAAAATGCCGAAGCATTGGCCAACGCCGGAAGCGTTCAGACCTGACAGAACAAAATGGGCGGCGTTATCCGTATCAATCTGGGTAACGCCGTCCCTGTTTTGAAAAAGGAGGGGCTTATGAAAAAAAATATATGTCTGCTGTTGTCTCTGTGTCTGTGCTTGGTGATGGCGGTCCCCGCACTGGCGGCGGGGACTGTTGCAAGCGGCTCTTGCGGCGGCAATCTGACGTGGACGCTTGACAATGCCGGAACCTTGACCATCAGCGGCACGGGAGAAATGACTGATTATGATTGGAGAACCGCTCCATGGTACAACGAGTGCGAAAGTATCCGGACGGTGGACATTCAGTCCGGCGTGACCAGTATCGGCAATTATGCGTTTTTCTATTGTTCCGGATTGACCGCCGTTAGCATTCCTTCCGGTGTGACCAGTATCGGCGAAAGCGCGTTTGAAGATTGTTCCGGATTGACCGCTGTTACCATTCCGGACAGCGTGACCAGTATCGGCGATCGGGCGTTTTCCGGTTGTTCCGGATTGACCGCCGTTACCATTCCGGACAGCGTGACCAGTATCGACGATAGCGCGTTTTCCGGTTGTACCGGATTGACCGATGTATATTACGGCGGAACAGAAACACAATGGAATGCTGTCACGATTGGCGGCGGTAATGACAGTCTTACAGATGCCCATATCCACTATAACAGTGCCGCCCCGGAGCCGACACCGACACCTGGTAACATTGTAGCTCAGGGTACTTGCGGCGACAATCTGACGTGGACGCTTGACAACGCCGGAACCTTGACCATCAGCGGCACGGGGGAAATGACTGATTATGATCGGGGAACCGTTCCATGGTACGCTGAGTGCGAAAGTATCCGGACGGTGGACATTCAGTCCGGCGTGACCAGTATCGGCGAATATGCGTTTGACGGTTGTTACAGATTGACCGCCGTTACTATTCCTTCCAGCGTGACCAGTATCGGCGAAAGCGCGTTTG
>CAJOHW010000014.1 GCA_905234565.1 uncultured Oscillibacter sp.
CAGTGGCGCGGCGGGGGAAAGCATGGTATAATGACTCTAAATCAACCTTAGAGAGACGAGGAGGTATGTCCTATGACAAACCGTGTAGTGGTAAAGATCTGCGGTGAGGACTATACGCTGCTGACCGAGGATCCCACGGAATACACCCAAAAAGTGGGGGCCTACGTGGGGGAGAAAATGCAGGAGGTGCTGGCGGCGTCCCGGGTGGGACGAATGGACGCCGCGGTGCTGGCCGCCCTGAATATCGCCGACGAGCTCTTCAAGGTCCGGGCGGCGGACGAACAGCTCCGCACCCAGGTGAAGGGCTATCTGGACGAGGCCGGCAAGGCCAAGGCCCAGGTCAGCGAACTGAAACGGGAGAACTTCCGCCTCCAGCAGAAGCTGGAACGGTCGGAAAAGAGCGGGAAATAAGGACGTGTCCCGTCCGGAACTGCTCTCCCCCGCCGGAAGCCCGGAGGCCCTGGAAGCCGCCGTGGCCCACGGGGCAGACGCGGTGTATCTGGGCTGGGGCTCCTTCCATGCCCGGACCCGGGCCAGAGGCTTCACGGAAGATCAGGTCCAGGACAGCATCGCCTGGTGCCATGTGCGGGGGGTCCGGGTGTATGTGACTTTGAACACCCTCCTGACGGACCGGGAACTGCCCCTGGCCCTCCAACAGGCCCGGGCCGCCTGCCGCTTCGGGGCGGACGCGGTGCTGGTCCAGGACTGGGGGCTCTTTGCCCTGCTGCGCGCCGCTCTGCCGGATTTTCCCGTCCACGCCAGCACCCAGATGGGGCTCATGACCTCCGGCGGGGCGCGTATCCTTCATGCCGACGGCTGTGCGCGGATTGTGGCCGCCCGGGAGTGTTCCCGGGAGGATTTGGCGTCCCTGTGTCAAAACGGCGGGGCGGAGATCGAGGCCTTCGTCCACGGGGCCTTGTGCGTGTGCGTCTCCGGACAGTGCGCCATGAGCGCCCTCATCGGCGGGCGGTCCGCCAACCGGGGCCGCTGCGCCCAGCCCTGCCGCATGGAGTACGGCGCCGGGTGCCACGCTTTGAGCCTGAAAGAGCTGAATCTGGCCCGGCATATTCCGGAACTGTCGGCTATGGGGATATCCTGTCTGAAAATCGAGGGGCGTCTGCGAAAACCCGCTTACGCGGCGGCGGTCACGTCGGTGTACGCCCGGCTGGTCCGGGAGAACCGGGGCCCCACGCCGGAGGAAGAAGCGGTGTTAGACGCCGCCTTCTCCCGGGGCGGCTCCACCGACGGCTATTTTACGAACACCCCCGGCCCCGGGATGCTGGGCTTCGGCCCCGCGTCTCCGGACACCCCGGAGCCCCTGCCCCAGGCCCCGGACGCCTATGCCGTGCCGGTGGTATTCACGGGCACCATCGCCGCCGGGGTCCCCAGTACTCTCACGGTTCGGGACCGGCAGGGGCGGTCCGTGACGGTCTCCGGCCCCGTGCCGGAGACTGCCCGGAGCCGTCCTACGGAAGGCTCGGAAGTGGCGGAACGGCTGGGCAAAACCGGAGGCACCCCCTATCGGTGCGAAACCGCGGAAGTCACTGTGGAGCCGGGACTGCGCCTGCCTGCCCGGGCGGTAAACGCCCTGCGGCGGGAGGCTTTGGACGCTCTGAGCAGAGAGCGCGCCGCCGTCCCCCGGCGGCGGGAGGGCCGGGTTCCGGATCTGCCGGAGCTGGACTGTTCCGCTCCCGTCCCCGCCTGGACCGCCACCGTGTCCCGCTTTGACCAGCTCTCCGGCCTTTTGGCGGACTTTCCCGCCGTCCGGATCGGAGTGCCCTTAGAAGAACTGCATCGTCCCCTGCCGGACCGGGAAACGGAGTGGTGCGCCATTCTGCCCCGGGCCTGGCGGGACCGGGACGAGGAGGACCTGGGGCAAATGCTGGACCGGGCAAAGTCTTTGGGCGTCACGGGGGTATTATGCGGCAATATTGGGCACCTGTCCCTGGCGGCGGGCCGGGGCCTCCGTCTCTACGGGGACTTCGGCCTCAACGTTATGAACAGCTGGTCCGTGGAGTATCTGCGGCGGAAGGGCCTGGACTCGGTGTGCCTGTCCTTTGAACTGCGCATGGCCCAGATCCGGGACCTGCAAAAAATTTTGCCCTGTGAGGCGGTGGTCTACGGGCGGCTGCCTCTGATGGTGACGGAAAACCGGCCCTTATGCACCGGATCCCTGCTGCGGGACCGGACCGGGGCGGAGTTCCCCCTGCTGGACGCCTACGGCGGAAGAACGGAGATCGAAAACAGCCGCCCATTGTGGCTGGCGGACCGTTCCGACTGGCGCGGGGCGGGGCTCTCCTTTGGACGGCTCCGCTTTACCACGGAGACGCCGGAGGAGTGCCGTCAGGTATGCCTCGCCTATCTCAACGGGGAGACGGCCCCCGGGGCCTTTACCCGGGGCCTGTATGACCGGGGCGTGGAGTGAGGGGAACAACTTGGAATTGGAAGAAGAAGTGATCGCGGTCCGGTACTTCGGGGACGATCTGCCGGAGCTTTTCTGGCGGGACCACGTCTCCGACTGGGTGGACCTCTACACGGCGGAGGACGCGGAACTGCGGGCCGGGGAGTACCGCCGGATCCCCTTAGGCGTGGCCATGGCCCTGCCGGAAGGGTACGAGGCTCTGGTGGCCCCCCGCAGTTCCACCTTTGGGCGCTACGGCGTCTTACAGGCCAACTCCATCGGCGTAGTGGACCACGCCTACCGGGGCGACGGGGACCAGTGGTATTTTCCCGCCTACGCCACCCGGGACGTGTCCATTCCCAAGGGCACCCGGCTGTGCCAGTTCCGGATTCTGCGAAACCAGCCCCGGCTGCGGTTCGTGAAAACGGACCATTTGCCGGATCCGGACCGGGGAGGCTTCGGCTCCACCGGAAGATAGGCGGAAGACAGGGAGAGAGACATGGACGAGATCATCCTGGCCTCCGGGTCCCCCCGGCGGCGGGAACTGCTGGAACGAATCGGCCTCCGGTTCACGGTCCGGGCGGCGGACGTGGACGAACAGACGCCTCCGGGCCTGTCCCCGGCGGAGACGGTGGAGGGCCTGTCCCGGCGGAAGGCGGAGGCGGCGGGGCCCCACGGCCTTGTTATCGCCGCGGACACCATGGTATTTTTAGACGAGAAGCGTCTGGGGAAGCCGTCGGACGAGACGGAGGCCCTTGCCATGCTCACTGCCCTGCAAGGGCGGCGGCACAGGGTGTACACCGGGGTGACGGTGCGCCAGGGGGAGCGGTACGAGACGGAGTCCGAGGCCACGGCGGTGTGGTTCCGGGAGGCGTCCCGGGAGGAACTGCTGCGGTATATCGCCACCGGGGAGCCTATGGATAAGGCCGGGGCCTATGGGGTCCAGGGCCTGGGGGCGCTGCTGGTGGAGCGGCTGGACGGGGACTTCTTCAACGTCATGGGCCTGCCATTGCTGCGCCTTTCCCGGATGCTGGACCGCTTCGGCGTCCGGGTGCTGTGAGGAACGGGAAAACCTGCGGACAGCAGGTGTGTTCTTGCGCCCATACAAGGAAATATTTGGAAATTTTGGGGTTGGCAGGGCAAAAGCCCGCCCCCTTTGGGGGAGGGTGCCCCCGCAGGGGGCGGGTGAGGGAGATCAGGAAGAGGTGAGGGTCGGAGCGTATGCGGGATTTCTTAGAGAACAACGGGTTATGGCTGCTGTTTGCGGCGGCGGTGCTGTCGGTACTGCTGGCGGCGTCGTCCCTGTCCGGCTCCTCCATTCCGGCGGACATTGCCCATGTGATTGGCACGCCCTTCCGGGCCGCCGGAAGCGCCGCCGCGGAACAGTTCAACCGCTGGGAGGACCACTACCGGGACGTGACGGATCTGCGCCGGGAGAACGAGGAACTGCGCCGGCGGATCGCGGAGATGGAGGACGCGGTGCGGCAGGCGGAGAGCGACAGCGAGGAGAACAAGCGTCTGCGGCAGCTGCTGAACCTCCGGGAGCGGCGGAAAGACTTGGGCGAATTGGAGACCGCCCGGATCACGGAGTACTCCATGAGCAACTGGAGCGCGTCCCTGACCTTGGACCAGGGCACGGGCCACGGCGTGGCGGTGGGAAACTGCGTGATTGACGCCTCCGGGGCGTTGGTAGGGATCATCGTTCAGGCGGGGGTGAACTGGTGCAGCGTGCGGACCCTGCCGGATACGGAGACTTCCCTGGGTGCCCAGGTGTTCCGGACCCAGGAGCTGGGGGTGGCCAACGGCAACTTTGCCCTTATGGGCCAGGGCCGTCTGCGGCTGGAATACCTTCCGGCGGACTGCAAGCTCATGGCGGGGGATCTGGTGGTGACTTCCGGTTTAGGGGGGTACTATCCCCCGGGACTGGTGATTGGCTCCGTGGAGGAAGTGCTGCGGGACGACTCCGGTTCCGCCTCCTACGCCATTGTCAAACCCCAGGCGGATCTGGGCACCTTAACCCAGGTGGCCATTATTAAGTCTTTCGATGTGGTTACCTAAGAATCGAGGCGAATCCTATGATCGTGCGCAGCGCGCTGATGTATAAATGGACCCTGTACGGCTTAGCGGCGGCGCTGTGCATGGCGGTGCAGGGAATGGTGCTCCACAGATTCCATCTGTGGGGCGTGATTCCGTTTCTCTATCCCCTGCTGGCCTCTATCCCCGCCAGCTTTGAGGACCCTTTCCACGGCACCTCCCTGTCCCTGGGACTGGGGGTGGTGTGCGATCTGATTCTCCCGGACCGCCTGCCCTGCTTCTACACCCTGACCTTCCCCTTGACGGGGCTGGCGTCCTCCCTGCTGGGCCGGGAACTGCTGCCGGGGTATCTGTGCTCCTACGCCGTGTCCGCCCTGGCCTTTCTCATGAACGGCTTTTTCCACTGCCTGTTCTCCGGCTTCCCCTACTGGACGGCGGGGGCGGAACTGTCCGCCCGGGAGTGCCTGGTGACGGTGCCCTTCTTTGCCCCCATCCTCACGGCCCTGTTCCGGGCCGTGGCGGAGCGGACCCGGTACGAGGAACAGCGCAAGGGCTAATATACTTGTGCGCGAACTTAGATTTGCCTCTGGTTGCCGTGACAGCAACCTGCAATGCGGCAAATCTTAAAGAGCGCGAGTATAACAGCCCTGTCTCTTTTTATCAGTATAAGATATCGAATTGAAAGGAGCTGACGCCTTTGAGGGAATACGAATACTACTCTCCCGTGCCCCCGGAAGCGGATCGGATCCGGCCCGGGCGGATGCTGCTGCTGGCGGGTGTCATGCTGGCGGTGCTGGCGGCCTACACCGTGGTGCTGTACGACACCCAGGTGACCCACCACCAGGAGTATCTGGCCCAGTCCGTCCGGTCCATTCCCCGGACGGAGACGGTGAAGGCCTCCCGGGGAGTGATCACGGACCGGAACGGCGTCCTGCTCATCTCCAACGGCTTCGCCTACGATCTGACCTTTGACCCCTCCCTGCTGACCCAGGGCCAGGAAATAAACGCCGCCATTGCGCGGCTTTTGAACCTGTGCCAGGAGCGGGGGGTGTCCTGGACGGAACTTCTGCCCGTGACGAAAGAGGAGCCTTTCGCCCTGACGGTCAGCGCCGTGTCGGACGAACAGAAGCGGCGGTTTTTCACCTTCCTGTGCGACCTGAAAGAGACGAAAGCCGCCCTGGGCAGCTACCTCCAAACCCATCAGGATTTGGTGGACACCTCCGGCCTCCTGACGCCGGAACAGGCCCAGGAGGAGCGGGAACAGGCGGAGGCGGATTTCACCCTCCGGGACCGTTTAGAGAGCGCCGTCAAGGGCGGCAGCGGCTTCACTCCCTCCGCCCCGGTCATCAACGCGGACCGCTTATTGGAACGGTTCCCGGCGGCCAATCTCAGCAGCGAGCTTTTGGCGGAGGCGGGCATTACGGCGGACGCCCTGCTGGACGTCATGGCCCGGGCCATGGAGGTGCCGGAGGACTTCACCCCCCAGGAGCGGCGGCAGGTCTTAGGGGTCCGGTATGAACTGCAAATGCGGAAGCTGGGGGACAACACCGTCTATATCCTGGCGGAGAACATCGACACCGCCTTTATCTCCCTGCTGTCCGACGGGAACTTTGCCGGGACCCAGGTGCTGAACTCCTCTGTCCGGCAGTACGAGACCACCAGCGCCGCCCACATCCTGGGCACGGTGAAGCCCCTGTTCAAAGAGGACCTGGAAAACCCCCTCTACGAAAACTATCCCTTGGACGCCACCATCGGGGCCAACGGGGTGGAGGCGGCCTTTGAGGAGTACCTTCACGGCGTGGACGGACGGCGGGTCATGGCCGTCAGCGAGGAGGGGCGCGTCACCGGGGAGTACTACTCCCGCCAGCCCAAACCCGGCAGCACCGTGGAACTGACCATCGACTTGGAGTTCCAAAAGCAGGTGGAGGCGGCTTTGGCGGAGACGGTGGAGGCCCTGAACGAGGAGGACGGCCAGACGGACCGGGGAGCCGGAGTGGCGGTGGTCCGGGTAGGCACGGGGGAGATCTTAGCCCTGGCCTCCTATCCCACCTTTGATATCACGGAGTACCGCACCCGGTACAACGAACTTTTAGAGGATCCCGCCCGGCCGTTGAACAACAAGGCCACCTCCGGCCTCTACGCCCCCGGCTCCACCTTAAAGCCTGCCACGGCCATTGCCGCCCTGGACACCGGCACCATCACTCTGAAAAGCCGGATCTACGACACCGGGCGGTGGACCTATCCCCGGACCAATCTGTATACAAACTGCTGGTATCTGCCGGGCCACGGCTCCCAGAACGTGACCATGGCCATTACCAACTCCTGCAACTACTTCTTCGCGGAACTGGGCTACCGCATGGGCATGGACACCCTGCGCCAGTACTACGCCGCCTTCGGCTTAGGGGACCACACGGGCATCGAGACCGGGGACAGCGCCGGGAACCTGCCCTCCAATCCCCAGGGCCAGGACCAGGCCCCCTGGGCGGCCTACGGCCAGTCCAACCAGCGCTACACCCCTTTGCAGCTGGCCAATTACGTGGCCACCCTGGTGTCCGGGGGGAAGCACTACTCCGCCCACCTGCTCAAGGCCGTGAAGTCCTACGACAACACCACCCTGATCGCCGCGGGGAACACCTCCCTGCTGAACACCATCGACATCAACCCGGACCACCTGGCGGCAGTGAAACAGGGCATGAAGAACTACACCACCGGGAGCCTGGCCCGGTACTTTCAGGACTGCGTGGTGGACGCCGGAGCCAAAACCGGCACCGCCCAGATCCGCAAGGGCGTCACCAACAACGGCGTGTTTATCTGCTTTGCCCCCTACGACCAGCCGGAGATCGCCTTAGGGATGGTAATTGAGAAGGGCGAAAAGGGGGCCAACCTGGCCTCCACCGCCGTGAAGATTCTCAACGCCTGGTTTACCCCTGACGATGCCCCGGCCACCGGAGAATACGAACTGCTGCCATAATCCCTCTGCGACACATGAGGAGGACCCCAATGAGCGAACCCTTTGTATTTGACTCCCGCTGTACGGAGTGCAAGGACCCCTACGGGGCGGTGGAGTGCGGCCAGAGCATTACTCTGCGCTGCCGCCCATTGAAGTGGGAGGGCTTCACCCACTGCGCCGTCATTATGAAAAACGACTACACCGGAGAGGTGTTAAAGATCAACCTGTACCCCATGGCCATGGACGGGGACCGGGTGCGGTTTTACGCCAACTTCCCGGCCCCGGACGAGCCCCAGCTGGTGTGGTACCACTTCAAGCTCTGGCGGGACGACGGCTCCGGCTGCGTCCTGGACAAGACCGGCTACCGCAGCGACGGAAAAGTGGATCCCTGGCAGATGACGGTGTACCGCAAGAGCCACACCCCCTTCTGGTTCGGGGCGGGCGTCACCTATCAGATCTTCCCGGACCGGTTCTGCCGCCTGGAAGTGCCGGATCCCACGGGCATGATCGGGGACCGGTGGGTCCATGAGAACTGGGAGGACGATCCCGTGTGGGATCCGCCGGACGGGATCTGGAACCGGGACTTTTTCGGCGGGTCCTTCCAGGGCATCATCTCCAAGCTGGACTACCTGGCGGACCTGGGGGTATCCACCATCTACTTCAACCCCATTTTCGAGTCCGCCTCCAACCACCGCTATGACACGGCGGACTACCGCAAGCCGGATCCCATGCTGGGGACGGAGGACGATTTCCGGGAGCTGTGCCGGGAGGCCAACCGCCGGGGAATGCGGATCATCTTAGACGGCGTGTTCAGCCACACCGGTTCCCGCAGCCGCTACTTCAACCAGGACGGCTGGTATCCGGAACCCGGGGCCTATCAGAGCAAGGACAGCCCCTATTATGAGTGGTACGACTTCCAAAAGTGGCCCAAGAAGTACACGGCCTGGTGGGGGATCCACACCCTGCCGGACACCAGGGAGGAAAACCCCAGCTATCAGAACTTCATGATCTGGGATGAGGACTCCGTGGTCCGGCACTGGCTGCGGGCGGGGGCCTCCGGCTGGCGGCTGGATGTGGCGGACGAGCTGCCGGACAGCTTCATCGAAAAAATTCGCACGGTCATGCACGAGACGGCCTCCTACGCGGTGCTTATCGGAGAGGTCTGGGAGGACGCCAGCAACAAGATCGCCTATTCCCAGCGGCGGCGGTACTTCTTAGGCAGCGAACTCCACGGGGTGATGAACTATCCCTTCCGGGGGGCGGTGCTGGACTATCTCCGGGGCGGGGACGCGGACGGGTTCCGGGAGACGTTGGAGACCCTCCGGGAGAACTATCCCCCGGCGGCGTTCAACTCCGCCATGAACTTTCTGGGCACCCACGACACCGCCCGGATCCTGACGGAACTGGGGGCCAAGCGGCATCCCCGGGACAAGGCCGCCCGGGAGAAATTCCGTCTCAGCCGGAAGGAGCGGGCCAGGGGATTGACCCTGGTGCATTTGGCGGCTATGATTCTCTACGCCTTCCCCGGCTCCCCCACGGTGTACTACGGGGACGAGTGCGGCATGGAGGGCTGGGAGGATCCCTTCAACCGGCGGACCTATCCCTGGGGCCGGGAGGAAAACGAACTGAAAGCCCACTTTGCCGCCCTGGGGAAACTGCGGCGGGGACGGATCTCCTTACAGCGGGGGGATTTGAACTGGCTGTACACCCGGGGACCGATTCTGGCCTTCTCCCGGACCAAGGGCGCGGAGTACACGGTGCTTGTGATGAACGCGGGAGAGGAAGAGCAGGAAGTGACCATTGACTTCCCCGGCGGCGAGGCGGCGGATCTGCTGTCGGAGGCCCGCTTCCCGGTGGAGGACAGCCGCCTGACCCTGACGGTGCCCCCCATGACCGGATATCTCTTTGGATGAACAGAAACAAGAGCGCCTCTCATGTTTTGCAGACTGTCCCGAATGTTTCACGTGAAACATTCGGGACAGTCTTTGTTTCACGTGAAACAGTCCTGGCGGACGGCCAACGCGCTCTATAAGCTGTTCTTGTCCGGGGGTTCTGCGGCGGCAGCCAAGGCATTGCAAATTTTCTTTTCACGTCCCCTTGTCAGGACCCCGCTGCGCTGGTATAATGGGTTCTCAAACAGAAACAGAATCTCACACACATAGACAGGAAGCGGGTGGAACTGTGGCAAAGACCATTGCGGTTGTGAACCAGAAAGGCGGCGTCGGCAAGACGACCACCTGTGTGAATTTGGCCGCCGCCCTGGCGGAGAGCGGGAAACGGGTGCTGCTGTGCGACTTCGACCCCCAGGCCAATTCTACCTCCGGCATGGGGGTGGACAAGTCCGGGGCCAGGGGCGTGTATGAGGTCATGATCGGCAGCGCGTCTCCGGCGGGGGCCGTGGTGCGTACGAAATACGGGGACGTACTGCCCTCCAGCAGCGCCCTGGCGGGGGCGGGGATTGAACTGATTGGCATGGAGAAGCGGGAGTTTCTCCTGAAACGGGCACTGAGTTCCCTGGCCTCCCAGTATGATTTTGTCTTTATCGACTGCCCCCCCTCCCTGGAACTGCTGACCTTAAACGCCCTGTGCGCGGCGGATACGATTCTGGTGCCGGTGCAGGGGGAGTACTTCGCCTTAGAGGGGCTGTCGGATCTGATGAACACCGTGCGGATTGTCCGGCGGTCTTTGAACCCCAAACTGGAACTGGAAGGGGTCCTGCTGACCATGTACGACGGCCGGACGAATTTAGCCATCCAGGTGGCGGAGGAAGTGAAGCGGTATTTCCCCGGCAAGGTCTACGCCACGGTGATTCCCCGGAACGTGCGGCTGTCCGAGGCCCCCAGCCACGGCAAGCCCATCACCGCCTATGACCGCACCTGCCGGGGGGCGGCGGCGTATCTGGCTCTGGCGGCGGAGTTTTTGAGGAAGCAGAAAGCATGAGAGGGAAATGGGCGCGGGATTGGCGGCGGAATATGGAGCGGAGAGGAGCGAGGAAGCCATGACGAAGAAAACCTCCGGCCTGGGCCGGGGCCTGGGGGCCCTCCTGGGGGACGGCGCCCTGTTTGACCAGGACAGCGGCGGCGGGGAGAGCGAACCGGGCGGCGGCGTCACCACCCTGCCCCTGACGGACGTGGAGAACAACTCCTCCCAGCCCCGGAAGTACTTTGACCCGGAGGCGTTGGAAGAACTGGCGGAGTCCATCCGCCTCCACGGCATGATCCAGCCTCTGACCGTGCGGAAAATGCCCTCCGGGTTCTATCAGATCATCGCCGGGGAGCGGCGCTGGCGGGCGGCGAGAATGGCGGGCCTGGACCGGGTGCCGGTCATCGTCATCGACGCCGACGACCGCACCGCCGCGGAACTGGCCATGGTGGAGAACCTCCAAAGAGAGGATCTGAACCCCATGGAGGAGGCCGCCGGATACCGGACCCTGATTGACCGGTTTCAAATGACCCAGGAGGAGGCGGCGTCCCGGGTGGGGAAGTCCCGCAGCGCCGTGGCCAACGCCCTGCGGCTGCTGGACCTGTGCCCGGAGGTCCGGGCCATGGTGGAGGACGGACGGCTGTCGGCGGGCCATGCCCGGGCCTTAATTCCCCTGTCCCCTGTCATGCAGCAGAGGGGAGCCGACGCCATTTTGACCGGAGGGCTGTCGGTGCGGCAGACGGAGGCCCTGTCCAAAAAGCTGTCGGCGGAAAAGAAGCCCCCAAAGATCCACGCCGGGGACCCGGACCAGATCGACTACACCGTGGAGGCCCAGAAGGACCTGTCCTCCCGGCTGGGCCGGGGGGTGCGGATTGTAAACGGACGGAAAAAAGGCCGGATAGAGCTGGACTTCTACGGCCTGGACGACTTAAACGGCCTGCTGGACGCGCTGGCCCTGTTGGGAGAAGGAGGGACGCCGGGATGAACGAGGAAAAAGAGAACGTACAGGCCCCGGAGAGCGCAGAGATTCCGGCAGGCCAGTCCCCGCCGGAGTCTCCCGCCGCCGCCCGGATGCGCCAGCCCATGATTGAGCCTCTGAACATCGTCCTGGACCCGCCGTCCCAGAATTCCGGCGGGACGGATTCGGCGAAACCGCCGGAACCGGACCCCCCCGGACCCCCCAAACCGGAGCCCCGGTCCAGGAAGCCGGCCACCACCTATATCCTGCTGCTGTTCGTGGCGGCGTTTCTGCTGATGGCCCTGTCCTCCCTGATGCACCAGAGGAGCAACATGGAGCTTTTGGGCCAGTTACAGCGGGATCTCCCCGCTATGCAGGAGGTGCAGGACTTCCAGGAGCGGATCATTGGGATGCAGGAGGCCCGGCAGGAGGTGGAGGACCAGCTGAAAGAGGTCCAGCGGAACATGGCGGCCCTGCTGGCCCAGACCCAGGAGGAACACAACCGGGCGGAGGCCCTGCGGTACCTGTACCGGATTCAGATGAAGTTCCTCAGTGAGCGCTACCAGTCCTGCCAGCTGATCATTGAGGAGTTCGAGGCCAGCGGCCTGGTGGACAGCCTGCCCCAGGAGACCGCAGACAGCGACGTGGTGTCCCCGATGGAGCGTTTCCGCCAGCTGAAAGAGGCCAACGCCGCCCGGGTGGCGGAGACCCTGATTCCCCAGCCCCCGGAGCCTGTGGAACCCATAGAACCCGCCGAACCCAACCCGCCGACGGAACCGTCAAAGCCCGCAGCGCCCCCGACACCGCCGGAGGCACCGGAGGCATAAAAAAACATTGTTTCACGTGAAACAATGGGCTGTATAAAAAAACTATCACGTAGGAGTTGAACACCATGCTGGATATCCGTTTCATTCGGGAGAACCCGGAGGCAGTCCGGGAGAATATCAGGAAGAAGTTCCAGGACGCCCGGCTCCCCCTGGTGGACCAGGCCATTGCCCTGGACGAACAGCGCCGAGCCGCCATCGCCGAGGCGGACCGCCTGCGGTCCGACCGGAACCGCCTGAGCAAACAGATCGGTATGCTCATGGGCCAGGGAAAAAAGGACCCCTCCAAACTGCGGGAGGCGGAGGCCGTGAAACAGCAGGTCACCCGGCAGGCGGAGCGGCTGAAAGAGTTGGAGGAACAGGAGCGGTCCTTAGACGGGGAACTCCACAAAGTCCTCCTTCAAATCCCCCAGATCATTGACCCCTCCGTCCCCATCGGCCCCGACGACAGCCACAATGTGGAGGTGGAGCGGTTCGGGGAGGCGGCGGTGCCGGACTTCCCCATTCCCTATCACACCGATATCATGGCTTCCTTCGATGGCATTGACTTAGACGCCGCCGGACGGGTGTCCGGCAACGGCTTCTATTACCTCCTGGGGGACATCGCCCGTCTCCATGAGGCGGTGCTGGCCTGCGGACGGGATTTCATGATCGGCAAGGGCTTTACCTTCTGCGTGCCCCCCTTCCTGATCCACGGCGGCGTGGTGGAGGGCGTCATGAGCCAGACGGATATGGACGGCATGATGTATAAAATCGAGGGGGAGGACCTGTACCTCATCGGCACCTCCGAACACTCCATGATTGGGCGGTTTATTGACCAGATTCTCCCGGAGGAGAAACTGCCCCAGACCCTGACCTCCTACTCCCCCTGCTTCCGGAAGGAGAAGGGCGCCCACGGCATCGAGGAGCGGGGGGTGTACCGGATCCACCAGTTTGAGAAACAGGAGATGATCGTGGTCTGCCGCCCGGAGGAGTCCGCCGAATGGTATGAGAAGCTGTGGCGGTACTCCGTGGAACTGTTCCGGTCCTTTGGGATTCCCGTGCGGCAGTTGGAGTGCTGCTCCGGGGACCTGGCGGATCTGAAAGTGAAGTCCTGTGACATTGAGGCCTGGTCCCCCCGGCAGAAGAAATACTTTGAAGTCTGCTCCTGCTCCAACTTAGGCGACGCCCAGGCCCGTCGGCTGCGGATCCGGTACAAGGACGGCAAGGGCAGGATTCAGCTGTGCCATACCCTGAACAACACCTGTGTGGCCCCGCCCCGGATGCTGATTGCCCTGCTGGAAAACAACCTGCAAGCGGACGGATCCGTCATCGTTCCGGAGATCCTCCGCCCCTACATGGGCGGCACGGAGGTCCTGCTGCCCAAGGCGTAATGATGACGGAACAAAACACCACAGAATACAAGGAGGAACCGCGGGCGGAACTGGAATCCTATCTCCGCCCGGGACTGAACGCGCTGGGCCTTCCGGAGACCGCCGCCGTCCCCATGTCCCGCCACGGGGCATTGCTGCTGGAACGGAACCAAGTCATGAACCTCACGGCCCTGACCACCCCGGAGGAGACGGCCCGGCTCCATTTCTTAGACAGCGCCGCCTTAGTGCCCCTGGTGCGGTTCCGGGGAAAGTCCCTGATTGACGTGGGCAGCGGCGGCGGCTTCCCGGGACTGCCCTTAAAAGTGCTGGAACCCTCCCTAAAGCTCACCCTGCTGGACGCCCAGCGCAAGCGGGTGGAGTTTCTGCGGGACGCCTGCGGCGTGTGCGGCGTGACGGACGGGGTTTGCGTCCAGGCCCGGGCGGAGGACTACGCCCGGGAACACCGGGAAGGGTTCGACTTGGCAACCGCCCGGGCGGTGGCGGCCCTGCCCATTCTGGCGGAGCTGTGCCTGCCTCTGGTCCGGGTGGGGGGACAGTTTTTGGCTATGAAGTCCGTCCACAGCCAGGAGGAACTGGACGGGGCCAGCCGTGCCCTGTCCCTGCTGGGAGGACGGCTGGAAGCGGTCCACGACTACCCCGTGCCCGGGACGGAAATCCGGCACCGTCTGATTGTCATCCGCAAGGAGCGCAAAACCCCGCTCCAGTATCCCCGGGCCTATGGGAAGATCAAGAAACAACCGCTATAATGACGGCCCAACCTGCCCCAGGGGGGCGGGTTGGGCCGTCTTGCGGCGCTTCCGTTGCCGTCGCAGAAACTCTGGAATTGAACCGCTTTTAGAGCGCGTTGGCCCCCGCCCAGGGGGGGCAGGTTGGGCCGTCTTGCGGCGCTTCCGTTGCCATCGCAACAGCCATAGAAAAGAAGAACTTTTAGAGCGCGCTAAAAATTCATTCTTTTTTCGCTTTACACCGATGATAAAATATGGTATCATAAAATCAGCGTAAGATTTCTTTCAGCGGTTAGTAAAGAAATGTAGGGAAGGAGGTGCCGCCCGATGGACCGCCGCTGTGAATGCGTTGGAATCGTCTCCGGCAAGGGCGGCACCGGAAAAACCTCCTTTGCCGCCGGAGCCGGCGCCGCCCTGTCCCAGCTGGGACGGCGGGTGCTGTGCGTGGACTGCGACATCGGCCTGCGAAACCTGGATCTGGCTCTGGGACTGGCGGATCAGGCGTTGATGGATTTCACCGACGTGGCGGCGGGACGGTGCGGTTTGGAGGAGGCGGTGGTGGAACACCCGGCGCTTCCGGGACTGTTCCTCTTAAACGCCCCCGCCCGGGGCAGCGGGGAGGACGTGTCCGAGGAGCAGATGCGGGAACTGATGAAGGCCGTCCGGCAGTCCTTCGACTACTGCCTCTTAGACGCCCCCGCCGGACTGGGCCAGGGCTTCACCTTAGCCACCTGCGCCGCCAGCCGCGCGGTGGTCATCGCCGGACTGGACCCCCCGTCCCTGCGGGACGCCCAGAGGACCGTTATGGAACTGGCCCGGTTCCCGGAGGGCGCTGTGCATTTGGTGGTGAACCGGGTGCGAAAGCGGCTCCTGAACCATCTGCGCACCACCGTGGACGACGCCATGGACGCCGCGGGCCTGCCCCTTCTGGGCCTGGTGCCGGAGGACGACGCCCTGCCCGCCGCCATGGCCCGGGGACTGCCCGCAGCCTTGGCGTCCCCCAAAAGCCCCGCCGCCGCAGCCTACCGGAATATTGCCCAGCGTATGGAGGGCGGAACAGCCCCGCTGCTGCGGATGCGCTGGTGAGCATAGATGGCAAGCGCTTATAAGCAATGATATGGAAAGGGAGGATCTCATGAACATTGCACTGATGGCCCACGACGAAAAGAAAGAACTCATGGTGCAGTTCTGCACCGCCTACGCCGGAATCCTCTCCCGGCACAGCCTCTATGCCACCAATACCACCGGACACATGGTCTCCGAGGCCACCGGACTGCAGGTCCACTGCTTCCTCACCTACGCCCACGGCGGCAACCAGCAGATCGGCGCCCGGATTGCCTATAACGAGTTTGACCTGGTGCTGTTTTTCAACGACCCCGCCAACGAGGAGCGCAGCGGGGACGTGACCTATATCTCCCGCCTATGCGACCGCAGCAACATCCCCTTTGCCAGCAACATCGCCACGGCGGAGATGCTGGTGCTGGGCCTGGCCCGGGGAGATCTGGACTGGCGGAAAATTGTAAACCCCTCCTCCCGCTCCATCGCCTGAACGCGTTTATATTTGTAAACGATCTCCGGTTGCCGTGCCAGCGGCCTAAAATGCGGCAAATCTGAACGAGCGAGAGGAAAAAATGGAGGATAGAAAGGACGTATCCCTATGGCCCTTGTGAAGCCCCGGACCCTGTCCGGTTTTCAGGAACTGCTCCCCGGCCCCCAGCGGCAGATGGAACAGTTCCTCTCCACCCTCCGGGAAACCTATGCCCTCTACGGCTTTACCCCCTTGGATACCCCCCTCTTGGAGGACAGCGCCGTGCTGCTGGCCAAGGGCGGCGGGGAGACGGAGAAACAGATCTACCGCTTCCAAAAAGGGGACGCGGATCTGGCCCTCCGCTTTGATTTGACGGTCCCTCTTGCCAAGTACGTGGCCGCCCACTACCATGAGCTGTCCTTCCCCTTCCGGCGATACCAGATCGGCAAGGTGTACCGGGGGGAGCGGCCCCAGCACGGGCGGTTCCGGGAGTTCTATCAGGCGGACATCGACGTGATTGGAGATGGGAAACTGTCCCTGCTGAACGAGGCGGAGATCCCCGCCATTATCTGCCGGACCTTTACCGCCCTGGGCTTAAAACGCTTCCATGTGCGGGTGAACAACCGGAAACTGCTCAGCGGCTTTTACGCCTCCCTGGGCCTGGAAAATCGGTCCGGGGAGATCATGCGGACCGTGGACAAGCTGGAAAAAATTGGTATAGACAAGGTCCGGGCGATTTTGACAGAGGATTTGGAAGTGTCGGCGGCCCAGGCGGAGCGTATTTTGGACTTCCTGTCCGTCTCCGGGGACCCGGGGACGGTGCTGCCCGCCCTGGCGGAGCGGCAGGGATGCCACGTCCTGTACGACACGGGGCTGGCGGAACTGGACGGGGTGGTCCGGTATCTGTCGGCCTTCGGGGTGCCCCAGGAACAGTTCACCGTGGACCCCTCCATTGCCCGGGGGCTGGACTACTACACCGGCACGGTGTATGAAACTACATTGGACGATCACCCGGAGATTGGCTCCGTGTGTTCCGGGGGAAGATACGACAATTTGGCGGAATACTACACGGACAAGAAGCTCCCCGGGGTGGGGATCTCCATCGGCCTGACCCGGCTGTTCCACGCGCTGGGGGAGGCGGGACTGCTGAATCCCGCCCGGGCCGGGGCCCCCGCCGACGCCCTTGTCATCCCCATGACGGAGGACCTGTCCCAGGCCATTGCCTTTGCTACCCTGCTGCGGCAGAACGGCGTCCGGGCCCAGATCTACGCTGAGGAGAAGAAGTTCAAGCAGAAACTCAGCTATGCCTCCAAACTGGGCATCCCCTACGCGGTGTTCTTCGGGGAGGACGAGGCCAAAACCGGCGCCGTCACCTGCAAAGATCTCTCCAACGGGGAGCAGACCACCTTGGAGCCCGCCGCCACGGTGTACCGCATCAAGGCTGGTTTGGCGGCCCGGGATCTTGGGACGCTGATTGTGGAGAAAGAAACGGTTTTTGTTTTGTAAACGATCAGATTTGCCCTTGGCTGCCGTGTCAGCGGCCTAAGATGTGGCAAATCTTTCAGAGCGCGAGAAAAAAACGGAAGGGGGGACGCAAATGCGCGGCAACCGCCTGGCGTCCATCATGTTGGCGCTGTCCCTGCTGATTCTGCCCGTAAGCGCGGCGCAGACAGAGGAAGATCCTGTCTATCCGGACGGGCCGCTGCTGGCGGCGGTCCGGGAGTACGCGCCCTTTCCGGACGCCGTGGGGACCTGGTGCGCGGAGGCTGTGAGGACCGTGTACGAGACGGGCCTGGTGGACGGCCGGGCCGACGGCACCTACGGCCCCTTCGATACCCTGACCTGTCCCCACATCCTGGCCATCACCGCCCGGTTCCACCACCGCCTCACCGGCGGGGACGGGCAGATCCCGGACACCCCGGAGGGCACGGCGGTGCCGGAGGAACTGCGGGGGCTGTGGTGTGAGAAATACTATGTGTATCTGGCCTCCGCCCTGGGGTATTCCGGCCCGGAGGCTTTGGCGGCCTTTTCTCCCCGGGAGAACTGCTCCCGGCGGGACTTTGTGGAGCTGCTGTCCGCCGTGTTGGAGCGGACCGGGCAGTACCTGCCGGGGCTGAATACGGCGGGGCCCAACCTGCCGGATCTGTACCTGTCCTCTGTCACGGGGAAACTGCCGGGATTGTCCCGGCCCCTGGGGGACGCCATTCTCTACTTTTACGCCGCGGGCATTCTGACGGGTGTGGACCGCTACGGCACCTTCGGCGGCGGGGACCTGACCCGGGGCCAGGCCGCCGCCATGCTGGCCCGGATCCTGGATCCCGCCCAGCGGGTGCGGTTTGTGCCGGAACCCTTCGACTTCTGCCGGGACGTACTGGGGCTGGAGCCGGAGCTGACGGTGATGGTGGTGAACGGCTATGAGATCACCGCCAACCAGTTCTCCTATGCCGCCGCCGTGCGGCCTTCCTCCAAAGAGGAGGCTATGGCCTTTGCTATCCGGGAGACTTCCGCGTTTCAGTTAGCGTTCCAGGCGGACTATGAGGCGCCGGAGGAGGATCTGGCGGAACTGTACCGGGAGGCGGCGTCCATGTCCGGCTACGGCGGGCTGAATGGCTCCGCCTGGTTCTTCGCCTTACAGCGCAACGCCGCTATTACCTGGGCCTATGACACCTACGGCACCTACGGCACCTACGCCCAGGAGGACGGGGAGGCGAGTTTCTTCGCGGACCTTCAGGCCATTTCGGACCACGCGGAGGTGTGGATCTCCCCGGCCCTGGAAACCCTGGACTGGGGGGCGGTCCTGCTTCGCAGACAGCAGTCCCCCTATGCCCGGATGTCTCTGCAGCGGTCCTATCTGGTGGGCACCATCGGCGCGTGAAACCCTCGGCGCATAAGATTTGACGGAATCTCGTAATATAGAAAGGAATCCTGATTATGACCGCAACCCAGAACCGAACCCATACCTGCGGGGAACTGCGCCTGCGGGACGTGGGAACCCATGCGGCCCTGGCGGGCTGGCTGGAAAATGTGCGGGTGGTGTCCGGGGGACTGGCCTTTGCCGTCCTCCGGGACTTCTACGGCGTCACCCAGATTGTGGCGGAGTCCGAGGACCTGGTCAGCGCCTTCCGGGAGATTCCCAAGGAGTCCACGGTCCGGGTGGAGGGCACCGTCCGGGAGCGGGACAGCAAGAATTTGGAGCTTCCCACCGGGGAGATCGAGATCGTGCCGGACAACCCCGGGGCCATTTCCGTACTGGGCCGGTGCCGCTTCAATGAACTGCCCTTCCCCATCCGCCGCAGCCGTCAGGCCGACGAGGCCCAGCGGCTGAAATACCGGTATCTGGATCTGCGGAACCCGGCGGTGAAGGACAACATCGTTCTGCGCTGCCACGTGGTGGCGGCGTTGCGCCAGGCCATGACGGAGCAGGGCTTTTTGGAGATCACCACCCCCATCCTGACCGCTTCCTCTCCGGAAGGGGCCCGGGACTATCTGGTCCCCGCCCGGAACTATCCCGGGAAGTTCTACGCCCTGCCCCAGGCCCCCCAGCAGTTCAAACAGCTGCTCATGGCCTCCGGCTTTGACCGCTATTTCCAAATCGCCCCCTGTTTCCGGGACGAGGACGCCCGGGCGGACCGGTCCCCGGGAGAGTTCTACCAGCTGGATATGGAGATGGCCTTCGCGGGACAGGAGGACGTGTTCCGGGTATGCGAGGCAGTACTGCCGCTGGTGTTCTCCCAGTACGGCCTGTATGGACGGTCCTCCGCCGCCCCCTTCCCGCGCCTGCCCTACAAGGAGGCCATGGAGACCTTCGGCACGGATAAGCCGGATCTGCGCATTGACCTGCGGGTCCGGGACGTGACGGCGCTTTTGCAAGACTGCGGCTTCGGTCCCTTCGCGGAGGGAAACGTGAAGGCCGTGGCGGTGTCCGGGTTCCACGAGAGCCGGAAATGGATCGACAAGACCCTGGCGGAGGCGGAAGTGGTGTCCGGCGGGAAGGCCTACTGGTTCCGGGTAGACGACAAAGGCCAGATGGTGGGGGGCATCGCCAAATTCGTGTCCCCCATAGCAGACGCCGTGAAAGAGGCCCTGGATTTACAGCCGGACACTTTGGTGGTGCTGTCCGCCGGAAAGTCCGCGCTGAAAACCGCCGGGGTGCTGGTGAAAACCCTGGGAGCCGCCGTGCCGGGGCATATGGACAAGGAGCAGTACGCCTTCTGCTGGATTGTGGACTTTCCCATGTACGAGATCGGGGAGGAATCCGGAGAACTGGAGTTCTGCCACAACCCCTTCTCCATGCCCGCCGGAGGATTACAGGTTTTGGAACAGGCCCACCGGGGGGAGATCGATCCCCTGACGATTCTGGCGGACCAGTACGATCTGGTGTGCAACGGGGTGGAACTGTCCTCCGGGGCCGTGCGGAACCACGATCCGGAGATTATGCTGCGGGCCTTTGAACTGGTGCGTTTAGGGGAGGAGGACGTGAAGTCCAAATTCCCCGCCATGTACAGCGCGTTCTGCTACGGCGCGCCCCCTCACGCCGGCATCGCCCCGGGGATTGACCGCATGGTCATGCTGCTGGCGGGAGAGGACTCCATCCGGGAGGTAATTCCCTTCCCCATGAACAAGAACGCCGCGGATGTGATGATGGGTGCCCCGGGCACCGTGACGGAGAAACAGTTGCAGGAACTGCACATTGCCATTACCGCCAAAGAACAAGGGTAATTTGATCGCTCACGAGTGGAACAGGAGGGATTTCCCATGGCCTTTGCCCTGAGAGAACCGGAACATTTCACCTACGGGGACATTCTCCGGTCCCCGGACGAGGTGCCCATGGAGCTGATTGACGGACAGGTCATTTTAATGGCCCCGCCCTCCACAAGGCACCAGTGGATCATTGGAGAGCTGTACCTGCAATTCGGTAATTTTCTGAGGGGAAAGAAGTGCCGGGCGTTTCAAGCCCCCTTCGGCGTGCGGCTCTTTGAACAGAAGGAAGATACCCCCGACGATGTGGACACCCTGGTGGAGCCGGATCTGACGGTGGTGTGCGACGCCTCCAAAATTGACCGGCGGGGCTGTCGGGGGGCGCCGGATCTGGTGGCGGAGATTCTCTCCCCCAGCACCGCCCGCCGGGACCGGCTGGTGAAACGGGAACTGTATGAGGCCGCCGGGGTTCGGGAGTACTGGATCGTTGATCCGGATCGGGAGAGCGTCCAGGTCTATCTGCTCCGGGACGGAACATACCTGCCCCCCCAGACCTACACGAAAGACACCCCCGTGCCCTCGGAGGTCCTGCCGGGCTTCGCGGCGGATCTCTCCACCGTGTTCCCGGAGGATTTGCCGTGACGCGGGACGAACTGCGGGAAAAGGCCAACGACCTGCCCCTGCTGCCCGGGGTGTACCTCATGATGGACAAAACCGGGAAGGTCATCTATGTGGGCAAGGCCAAGAAGCTGAAAAACCGGGTCAGCCAGTACTTCCAGGACAGCGCCGGACACTCGGAGAAAACCCGCCGCATGGTGGCCCAGATTGACCACTTCGACACCATCATCGTCACCAGCGAATTTGAGGCCCTGGTGCTGGAAAACTCCCTCATCAAGCGGCATATGCCCCGGTACAACATCCTCTTGAAGGACGACAAGGGCTATCCCTTTGTGCGGATGTCCAAGGAGGAGTATCCCCGGTTCTCCCTGGCCTCCCGGTACGCCAATGACGGCGCCCGGTACTTCGGCCCCTTCGGGGGCCGGGGGGAAACTAAGGCCGCGTTGGACGCGGTGCTGTCGGCCCTGCGGCTTCCCACCTGCCACCGGAACTTCCCCCGGGATATCGGGGCGGAACGGCCCTGTCTCAATTACCATATGGGCCGCTGTGACGGGTTCTGCCGCCGGGAGATGTCCGGAGAGGAGTACCGGCGGCGGATGGACCAGGCGGCGAAAGTGTTAGAGGGGAAATCGAAACCCCTCTTGAAAGAACTGGAAGGGGAGATGCTCTCGGAGGCGGAGGCCACGCGGTTTGAACAGGCCGCCGCCCTGCGGGACCGGATCCGCTCCATTGAGGCCCTGTCCAAGAAACAGACCGTCATTGCGGGGCTGTGCGCGGACACGGATATCTGGGGGCTGTTTTTAGGAGGCAAGAGCTGTTACGCCGTTTTGCACATGGAGGACGGGAACCTGACGGGCCGGGAGACCGCCCTGTTCCAGTCCCCCGTGGAGGAAACGGAGGCGGAGGCCCTGTCCGCTCTCACCGCCCAGTACTATCTCCCCCGGTCCATTCTGCCCCATGAGATTCTCCTGCCCATGGACACAGGGGAGTGTGAGAGCCTGTCGGAGGCTTTGACCAAACGGGCGGGCCACAAGGTATGGGTCCACGTGCCCCAGCGGGGGGAGAAGGCGGAGCTTCGGTCCATGGCCCAGCGGAACGCGGAGGAGGAATCCCAGCGGGCCACTTCCGACGCGGAGCGGTCCGCCCGGACCCTGGACCTGCTGGCAAATCTCTTGCAGCTGCCCCAGGCCCCGGACCGCATGGAGTCCTATGACATCTCCAACACGGGAAAGAGCGACATTGTGGCCTCTATGGTGGTGTACCGGGGGACGAAACCTTTGAAATCCGCCTACCGGAGATTCCACATTAAAGAATTGGACGGCGCCCCGGACGACTACGCCTCTATGCGGGAGGTTCTGCGGCGGCGGCTTCAACGGGCGGCGGAGGGGGACGAGAAGTTTCTGCCCCTGCCGGACGTGTTTCTCATCGACGGCGGCGAAACCCATGCCCGGGCGGCGTTGGAAATCACGGAGCGGTTCGGCCTGTCCATTCCCGTCTTTGGCATGGTGAAGGACGACCGCCACCGGACCCGGGCCTTAGTCACCCCCCAGGGCCAGGAGATCGGCATCTCCCAGAACCAGACGGTGTTCTCCCTCATCGGACAGATCCAGGAGGAAACCCACCGCTTCGCCATTACCTTCCACCGGGAGAGCCACCGGAAAAGCGCCATGCGGTCCCAGCTGGACGGCATTTCCGGCGTGGGGCCGAAACGTCAGGAGGCTCTGCGCAAACACTTCGGCACCGTCAAGGCCATCCGGGAGGCGGACGTGGAGGCCCTCAGCGCCGTGGTCCCCCGGGACGCGGCGGAGGCCGTGTGGAAGAAGTTCCACGAGACGCCCTGACATGAAACGCCCTGAAAGGAGAGGAATATGGATACATTCGGAAATCTGGCCTTTCAAGAGGCGTGGAGAGAGGAGCGGATTGGGGGAAAGTTCGTCATGCTGTCCGCCCCCAGCACCAGCCACAACCGGGTATCCGGAAATATCCACTCGATCTTTGACCGCTTTCTGCGGGGACGAAAGTGTGAGTACTTTCCGGACGGGGAGGCGCTGTATTTGGAGGAGGGCATGGAGGAGTACCAGCCCGACGGCATGGTGGTGTGCGATCCGGACAAGGTGAAGGAGGACGGCATCCACGGCGCGCCGGATCTGGTGGTGGAGGTGCTGTCCCCCAGCACGGGCCGCTATGACCGGGGCCATAAAATGCGCGTGTATGAAAAGCACGGCGTCCGGGAGTACTGGATCGTCAGCCCTGTGGAGCGGTCTGTTGAACAGTACGTGCTGGAAGAGGGCCGCTTGGTCCTCCGAAACGCCTATTTCCAATACCCGGACTTCCTCCTCAAACACATGAAAGAAGAAGAGATCGCCGCCATTCCCACCGAATTCCACTGTACCCTCTTTGACGAGCTGTCCATCCCCATTGAGGAGATCTTCTACCGGGTGACAAGCAGCCAGTGACACGCGGTTCCGCTTCAAAAAATACTACACATATTTTCATATTTTCACACATATGGAGAAAGAAAGGATTCCGCCATGACAGCCGTGAAACGCTCCCTGCTCCCCCTTCTGGCGCTGACCTTAGTCCTGTGCGCCTTTGACGGCGGCGCCATGCCTCAGCGCAGCGGTGCCCGGGAGGAGGCGCTGCCTGTGGACGCCCAGCTCCCGGAGCCTTTCCCGGAACCGTCCGCCCCGCCGGAGGAGATCCCCCAGGAGGAGGCCCTGCCCGGCCTTGGCACCGTGTCCCGGACGGACTATCTCAGCGTAGACGGCCTCTACGCCGACCGGCAGTCCGGGGTCCTCTACTTTCTCTACACCGTCACGGCGGGACGCCGCCCTTTGAGCGTGGACTGCAAGTCCGCCCGGATCCTGGTGGACGGAGGCACGGTGTACCAGTCCGCCCACATCCCCGGGGCCTGCGCCCTGCTGCCGGGCTATACATACAGCGACTATTTGACCAATCTCTCCCCGGGGGAGTCGGGACGCTTCGCGGAGACCTTCCGGATCCCCCCTCTGGGAGAGGGGCAGGTGCTGACCTTTGAAAAAGCCCAGGTGCCGGAGACGGATCAGCTGCTTTTGACGGCGGATCAGATCTTCTCCTTCGACACCGTGGAAAATTTAGCCCTGTCGGCGGACCCGGAGGGCTGCGCCGCCGAAACCCGCCGCCGTGCCAGCGCCGACGCCGACACCATTGCCCGGGTACACAAGCGGATCCGCCGCCGGTCCTGGACCCTGGAAACCGTGGACTGCCGGGTGGCCTTCCCGGAGACGGGACGCTATGAACTCACCTTAAAAGGCGTCAAGTCCTCCGGAAGCTATACCGTCTGCAACGGGTATCTCCGCTGTGACGGCTCCTCCGCCACCGCCTGGATCCCCTATACCTACGGGGACGACGACGCCTTCTTCCTGGATCTCTTCACCGCCTTTGACCCGGGCGTGGCATAGCGCAGCGTAAAGGGGGAACCCATGACCACCATCTATCTCATCCGCCACGCGGAGGCGGAGGGCAATCTGTACCGCATCGCCCAGGGCCAGCACGAGAGCGCCCTGACAGACCGGGGCTGGCGGCAGGTCCGGGCCTTAGAGAAGCGGTTTTTGTCCATCCCCGTGGACGGGGTGTATACCAGCCCCCTGTACCGGGCCAGAGCCACCGCCTCCGCCGTGGCAAACCCCAAGGGACTGCCCCTCATAGACGTGCCGGAGCTGTGTGAAATCCGGGTGGGGGACTGGGAGGGCCGGACCTGGGGGGAGATTGCACGGCTGTACCCGGAACAAACCGGCTCCTTCAATCGGGAAATGGACCGCTGGCAGGTCCCCGGGGCGGAGCGTCCCCGGGACGTGCTGGAACGGGTGCGGAAAGCGGTCCTCTCCATTGCGGAGGCCAATGACGGAAAGACCGTGGCGGTGGTGTCCCACGGCTATGCCGTCCGTCTGCTGTTAGGCTCCTTGCAGGGATTGTCCCTAAAAGAGATTGGAAACACCCCCATTGGCGACAACACCGCCGTGTCCCTGCTGGAAGGGGACGGAGATCATTTACAAGTACTGTGGCGGGACGACAACCGCCATTTGCTGACGCCGGAGTATCTGGCCCAGGAGCCGCCCGGTCCCCGGGCCAACGCCTTGGAGACGGGGCTGTGGTTCCGGCCCTATGGACCGGGAGAACCTCTCCCGGCGGGTTTAGATGCCCTGCCGGTGCCGGAGGGCGGCCCGGAGGTGCTGGTTTTGACGGGGTACTTAGACGAGACGCCGGTGGGGGTTCTGGCCCTGGGGCCGAACTTAGGCCGGATTGCTTTGGCGTACATCGCCCCGGACCACCGGGGCCGGGGACTGGGGACCCAGCTCTTAGGCCAGGCGGTCCAGCACACCCGGCGGGGCGGCGGGAACCGCCTGTCCGCCCTGGGAGAACCGGGGAACCGTTTCCTGCTTCGCAACGGGTTCCGTCCCGGCGGGGAAGGCCCGGAGGGCGGTCCGGCGCTGTGGGAGAAAGACATCGGCTTTCCGGAACTGTGAGGGGAGCTATTATTCCCCTCATCCGCCTTCGTTGCCATCGCAGAAACCCCGGACGAGAAAGACTTTTAGAGCGCGCTGGCCGTCCGCCAGGACCGGAAGTTTGCCGATCTGATGCCGCCTTTGTTGCCGTCGCAGAAACCCCGGACGAGAAGAACTTTTAGAGCGCGCTGGCCGTCCGCCCAGGACCAAAATTTTCGTTGACAAACCGGCGGGACGGGTTATAATAGAGACTACATTTTATCTTTCTCCCTGTCGGTGGGCAGGGCAAAGGGAGTAGCTTGCGGTCCGCTGTGCGGCGGAACGCGGCATAGCCCGTCATCACGGGGAAGGGCGCTTCCCCCGGGCTGTGCAGGATACGAAATCGTATGCGAACAAGCGCGAATACAACGTATCTGAAAGCGAGACTTTGGCGGTAGGCGGCGTCCGGCTGTGCCGGAGCGTCCAGAACCGCCAGAGTCCCGCTTATTTCTTTAGGAAAGCGCGGTGGATGGAATGGAATTGGCAACGGCGGTATTGTTGTTTCTCCTGGGACTGATTCTCATTGTCCGGGGCGGGGACTGGTTTTTGGACGGCGCGGTGTGGATAGCGGAGACCACCGGGGTCCCCCGGTTCATCATCGGGGCCACCATCGTGTCCCTGGCTACCACCCTGCCGGAACTGACCGTGTCCGTCACGGGAGTGCTGGCGGGGGAACTGGATCTGGCCATCGGCAACGCGGTGGGGTCCGTGACGGCCAACCTGGGGCTGATTATGGGCATCTCCGCCGTGTGCATTCCCGCCGCCGTGGACCACAAGCACTTCGATTTCAAGGCCATTCTCATGGTGGCGGGGGGACTGCTGCTGTGGTTCCTGTGCCGGACGGGAGAGCTGTCCGCCTGGGAAGGGGCGGTGCTGTTCGCGGTGTTCGGGGCGTACTTCTACAACAACCTCCGGGACGCCCAGGCCAGCCGGGAGGCGGACCGCCGGAACCGTCCCCAGCGGCGCACGGTGTCCTATCGGCAGGCGGTACAGAAACTGGCCTTCTTCGTCCTGGGACTGGGGGGCATCGTCCTGGGCTCCCGGCTGCTGATTACCTATGGCAGCAGCCTGGCCCTGCTCCTGGGGGTCCCGGAGAGCGTGGTGGGGGTCACCATGGTGGCCATTGGCACGTCCCTTCCGGAACTGGTGACCACCATCACCGCCATTGTGAAGCGGGAACCGGCCCTGTCCGTGGGGAACATCCTGGGGGCCAACGTCATTGACCTGACCATGATTCTGCCCATATGCGCCATGATCTCCGGGGGAAAGCTGGCCTTGGGCTGGCAGACCTTGGGGCTGGACATCCCGGTATGTCTGCTGGCGTGTATTTTGGCGGTGGCCCCGCCGCTGGTGAAGGGGAGCTTTTACCGCTGGCAGGGCGTGGCCCTGCTGGGGCTGTACGGGGTGTATTTGGCCCTGCTGGTGGGGTGACAGGCATAGAAGAATCCCCTCTCCCTTTGGGAGAGGGGATTGCGTTTATTTGATTTCCAGCGTCTCCACTGTGATGCCCAGGGCTTCCAGCTTCGCCCGGACGCCGCACTTCTGGTTGGCGATCTCTATGTCCCGGTCAGGCGCTTTCTCCAAACGCAGGAGATTCAGATAGGCGTCAATCAGCATGGTGGCCTGTTCCCGCTCTGTCATGGGAATTCCTCCTTCAAGACCGTTTCCAAAGAAGGAAACCGCACCCTTCTTTCCGATTATATCCCAGGCAGGATGCTCTGTCAACCGCAAATCGTATTCCTGACGGGAGGCCCGGAGGGAAACGCCCTCTCCCTTGGGAGAGGGCGCGCTGTGTACAGGGAGAAACCTGTTACGCCTCCATGGACCAGCTCTCGGAGATCATGCTGAGGGATTCCCCATAGCCGTCGTCGTTCCCCAGGAGGCCGCTGAGGCCCTGGGACTTGTCGGCGAAACTCTGGGCCAGGAGATCCACGCCGGAGGCGGCGTCGTCTTTGTCGGGGTTCATGAGCTTGTCGAACTTTTCCAGCACCGACTCCCTTGTCTGCTGGCACAGGTCCGGCAGGAGGCCGCCCCAGGCCTTCTCCGCCTGGGAGTACCCGTCCTCAAAGGCGTTGATCATGTCCTGCAGCATGGAGGTATTGCCGCCCACCAGGGCCATGGCGAAGTTCACCAGACGGTCGCTGGTCTTGTTGACGCCCCAATAGCCGTCCTCGGAGATGTTGGCGATGGCCTCTTTCTGGGCGTCGGACATCCCCTCCATGTCCTCCTCGTCCAGGTTGAAGTTCTGGCTGGACCACTTAATTTCCAGGGTCTCCCGGCTGAGGGGATTGCCGTCGGCGTCCTGGATGATCCGCTCAAAGCTGAACGCGGCGCTGTACGCATCCGCCTGTTTGCCCATGATCTGGTTGGACAGGTCCTGGATCCGGTTTTGGAGTTCCTGCGTCATTTTGGTGACGGTGTCCATATCCGGCATGATGGAGCTGCCGGACAGCTGGAACAGGTCCGTGCCGCCCTTGGTCTTAGCGGCGGCGTCATCGTCCTCGATGCCCATGTTCTGGTTGTACAGCTCCTTGGCGGCGTCCGTATAGGTCCGGGGTCCGGAGGTATTGCGGGCGGCGCGGGTATAGGTGGCGGTGAGGGACGCCTGGGTAATCTGCGTATAATCCATGAGGTTCCTTCCTTTCCCGGTGGACGCCGAAAGGCTGTCCGTGTTGGTGGGTATATTGGGATCCGTCCAGACAGGGTTCCATAATGGTTATCGGCAGTTTGTTGTCAAAATTAAGGGAACCCCCATATGTTTCCTGCAATATCATCGTGAATACAGGGTTCCCCCGTATCATTTCCCCCCGATCCGGGCATCATAGCCCAAAAACCGCGCAAAAAAATCAGGCGCAGGCAGAAGGAGGGGGACGGATGTTTGCAAAGCGGACGGATCTGGCGCTGGAAGCCCGGGAACTGTGGCAGGAGGGCGGAGGGGCCGGGAAACTCTCCGGGGTGAAGTCCCGCCGCCGGAAATCGGAGGGGTATCCCGTGACGGAGGTGGAGATTTTAGACGCCCAGGGAGCGGAGGCCCTGGGGAAGCCGGTGGGGACCTATGTGACGGTGGATCTGACCAGCTACTGGCGGCGGGGGACGGAGTTTTTTCCCCGGGCGGTCCGGGCGGTGGGGGGAGAGCTAAAGCCCCTGCTTCCGGACCAGGGCAGCGCCTTGGTGGTGGCCCTGGGCAACGCCGCCATGACCCCGGACGCCGTGGGTCCCTTAGCGGCGGAGAGCATCTTAGTGACCCGGCACCTGCTCTCGTCTATGCCCCGGCAGTTCTCCGGTTTTCGCAGCGTGGCGGTGTTCCGGACGGGGGTGCTGGGCACCACGGGAGTGGAGTCCGCCGAGGCGGTGCGGGGGCTGGTGGACCGGATCCGTCCCGCCGCCGTCATCGCTGTGGACGCCCTGGCCTCCCGCCGCCGTGCCCGGCTGTGTACCGCCGTGCAGCTGTCTGACACGGGGATTCTGCCCGGTTCCGGCGTGGGAAACCACCGGGCGGCCTTGGACCGGGAGACTCTGGGAGTACCGGTCATTGCCGTGGGGGTGCCCACGGTGGTGGACGCGGCCACGCTGGCGGCGGATCTGCTGGAGGAAGGGGGCGTGTCCATGGACGAGGACGCTCTGCGAAACGGCCACGGCGGGCTCATGGTGACCCCCCAGGACATTGACGCCCAGGTCCGGGACCTGGGGAAAGTCATCGGCTACGCCGTGAACTGGGCCCTGCAAAACTTAGACATTGAGGATATGGACGCCCTGCTGTCATAAGGAGTTTAAGAACCGAACAGCATCCAAATCAGCACATAGAACAGGGCCGTCACCGCGATCATGGCGGCGGACTGCCAGCGCTCTTTTTTCGCCTCCAAGGCGAAGCAGAAGGACATGGCCGCTAAGATAAACCAGTTGATGTTCATGTTTTCCCTCCGGTGAAAAAAGTGCGGCTTTACCCGTCCAGGAAGGGGATCCCCCTCCGTTGCCGTCGCAGAAACCTTGGACAAGCACAGCTTGTAGAGCGCGTTGGCCGTCCGCCCAGGACTGGCCGTCCGCCCAGGACTGGCCGTCCGCCCAGGACAAACTGTCATTGACAGAAACCGTCCCTTCTTGTTATACTGGCACAGTGAACCAAACCAGAACCCCCGCGGTTTTCACCCCATATGGCAATACAAGGAGGAGATGTTGTGAACGGAGACAATGTCCGGCGGGCCAAAGAGGCCATTGACGCTATCCGGGACGGGTCCATGGGCCTGCGGCTGGTCCAGGGGGGACGCAAGGGGCTTTCCCGGCTCCTGTTCAGCCGCACCGCCCTGATTGCCGCCCTGATTCTGGGCCAGCTCCTGATCTTTGTGGCCCTGTACAGCTGGTTCCGGGACTCCTTCCCCTACTATACCGCCTTTGAGACGGCCTTCACCGTGGGGATGGTGCTGTACCTGTGCAGCAATGACATGGACTCCACGGCAAAGCTCACCTGGATGGCCCTCATTGCCCTGTTCCCCCTGCCGGGGGCGGCGTTCCTGCTCTTTACCCAGGCGGAGACGGGACACCGGGGCCTGCGCCGCCGTTACGACCAGCTGACGGAGGAGACCCGGGAGAGCCTGTCCCAGAACCCGGAGACGTTAGAGAAACTGGAAGCCGCCCGGGGGGGCGTGGAGGACCTGCACCGCTATATTAACCGCACCGGCTGCTTTCCCCTCTATGAGAATCCCGTGGTGCAGTATTTCCCCACGGGAGAGGAAAAATTCGCCTCTATGCTGCAAGAGCTGCAAACGGCGGAGAAGTTCATCTTTTTGGAGTACTTCATTGTCAAAGAGGGAGAGATGTGGGGCCGGATCTTGGAGATCCTGGCGGAGAAGGCCGCCCAGGGAGTGGACGTGCGGGTGATGTACGACGGCACCTGCGAGATCTCCCTGCTGCCCCATGACTACCCGGAGCGTCTGAAAAAATTAGGGATCCAGTGCCGGATCTTCTCCCCCCTGCGGCCCTTCGTCTCCACCTACTTCAACTACCGGGACCACCGGAAGATCCTGGTCATTGACGGGAAAACCGCCTATACCGGAGGGGTGAATTTAGGGGACGAATACATCAACCGGGCCTCCCGGTTCGGACACTGGAAGGACGCCGCCATTCTGGTGCGGGGCGGGGCGGTGCGGTCCTTTACCCGGATGTTCCTCCAAATGTGGCACCTGCCGGAACTGGACACGACAGAGGACCTGTCCCCCTTCCTGGACGCCCCGGCGTCCCCGGACGAGGGGGAAGGCTGTATCCTCCCCTACGGGGACTGCCCCCTGGACCCGGACAAAGTGGGCGAGCGGGTGTATATGGACATCCTGAACCGGGCCACGGACTATGTCCACATCATGACGCCCTATCTCATCTTAGACGGGGAACTGGAAACCGCTCTGCGTTACGCGGCGGAGCGGGGGGTGGACGTGGAGCTGATTCTCCCGGGGATTCCGGACAAAAAGAGCGCCTATTCCCTGGCGAAAACCCATTACTCCGCCCTGATCCGGTCCGGCGTGAAGATCTTCGAGTACACTCCCGGGTTTGTCCACAGCAAGGTGGTGGTCAGCGACGGGGAGCGGGGCGTGGTAGGCACCGTCAATTTTGACTACCGCAGCCTGTACCACCACTTTGAGTGCGCCGCCTATCTCTACCGGACCCCCTGCCTGCGGGACATGGAGACGGACTTCCTGGCTACCCGGAACCTGTGCCGGGCGGTGACGCCCCAGACCATCCGCCGGGAGAAGCTGTATTACAAGGTCCTGGGCCGGGTGCTGAAACTCTTTGCGCCGCTGATGTAGGTCCTTGGCGGACAGCCAACGCGCTCTACAAGTTGTGCTTGTCCAAGGTTTCTGCGACGGCAACGGAGGCAGTGCGGGATCGTCCTCGATGTAGGTCCTTGGCGGACAGCCAACGCGCTCTACAAGTTGTGCTTGTCCAAGGTTTCTGCGACGGCAACGGAGGCAGTGCGGGATCGGCCTTACTCCTCCTCATACCCGTCCAAAAACCACACCTGCTTCCCATGGGTCTTGTAGGACGGGAACGTGTCAAGGCACACGTTGTGGATGCTCTGGAAAATACACTTCTCAATATCGGGGTGTTTCTGGCGCAAAGACCGCAGCAGTTCCTTGATTTCCCGGCGCTTGGAGATCTCCTCCCGCTGGGCACGCTCCGTAAAGCGGCAGGCGCACTGTAAAAACTCCAATCCCCACCGGCGGCTCCAGGCGGTGATGTCCTCCTCATGGACGCAGTACAGGGGACGGATCAGTTCCATACCGGGAAAGTGGCTGCTGTGGAGCTTGGGCATCATGCCTTGAAGCTGGGAGCCGTAGAACATGGCCAGGACCGTAGTCTCCACCACGTCGTTGAAGTGGTGGCCCAGGGCGATTTTGTTGCATCCCAGGTCCCGGGCCTTGGCGTACAAAGCCCCCCGGCGCATCCGGGCACAGAGATAACAGGGGTTCTTCTCCGCGGCAAAGGCGGCGGAGAAGATCTCCGTGTCAAAAAACGTGAGGGGGATGTGAAGCCGGGCGGCGTTGGCCTCGATCTTCTCCCGGTTCTCCCGGCTGTACCCCGGGTCCATGACCAGATACGCCGCCTCAAAGGGATGAATGCTGTGGCGGTGGAGTTCCTGCATGAGTTTCGCCAGGAGCATGGAGTCCTTGCCCCCGGAGACGCACACCGCAATCCGGTCCCCGGGCCGCACCAGCTCATAACGCTGTACCGCGTAGATAAACGGATTCCAAAGTTCCTTCCGGTGGCCCTTGATCAGGTCCCGTTCCATGTTCTGCCAGGGTTCCAGTGCCCGCTTCATAGGCGGTTCCTCCCTTCTGAGGTGATAGAAAGTGTGCGTTTTCCCCGCCGTTTTGGGTTCCCACGGCTTGAAATCCCATTTTCCTTTTGCTATAATAGGTAAAGGAGGTGGGACGGATGCTGATTTCCACAAAAGGACGCTATGCCCTGCGGGTACTCATCGACATGGCGGAGCACCAGAACGGCGACTATGTCCCCCTGCGGGATATTGCCGCCCGGCAGGAGATCTCGGAGAAATATTTAGAGAGCATTGTAAAGGTACTGGTCCGGGCGAAACTGCTGGACGGGCTGCGGGGCAAGGGCGGGGGGTACCGTCTGCGCCGGGAGCCGGACCAGGTGACGGCGGGAGAGGTGCTGCGCCTGTGCGAGGGGACGCTGTCCCCGGTGTCCTGCCTGATGGAGAACGGGGAGCGCTGCGACCGGATGCCTGTGTGCCGGACCCTGCCCCTGTGGAAGAAGCTGGATTCCCTGATCCAGGAGTATCTGGACAGCGTGACGATTGCGGACCTCATGCGCACGGAGGCCCCGGGCAACGAGTATGTGATCTAAGTTCGTGATACAAGTTCCCATTTCGGATGGAATTTTGAGAAAACTCCCCCTAAACGGCGCGTTTAGGGGGAGTTTTGGTACGCCCGGCTGGACTCGAACCAGTGGCCTTCAGAGTCGGAGTCTGACACTCTATCCAACTGAGCTACGGGCGCATAGGGAACCGGATCCTCTTTATTATAGCAGAAGTCCGTCCCGGTGTAAAGGGTTTTTGAAAATTTTTTCCCGCCGCCCCTTGCGCAATGGGGGAATCTGCGATACAATCGGACCATGCGGAACGCAATCTTGCAAGTTTCAGGAGGATGTACTATGGAGAACGGGAAAAAACGTCTGGTCACCCGCAGCGATTTCGACGGCCTGGCCTGCGCCATGATGCTCAGGGACCTGGGCCTCATTGAGGAGATCAAGTTCGTCCATCCCAAAGACGTACAGGACGGGAAAGTGGACCTGTCCGAAAACGATATCACCACCAACCTGCCCTATGACCCCCGGGTGTCCCTGGCCTTTGACCACCACGAGTCCGAGGTGGACCGGCTGAAGGCGTCGGAGACCGGCGGGAAGCTCATCATTGACCCCAAGGCCCGCAGCGCCGCCCGGGTGGTCTACGACTACTACGGCGGGAAGGACCGCTTCCCCGGCCTGTCCCAGGATCTGCTGGACGCCGTGGACAAGGGGGACAGCGCCCAGTTTACCATGGAGGAGATTCTCCATCCCAAGGACTGGGTCCTGCTCCACTTCCTCATGGATCCCCGCACGGGCCTGGGCCGGTTCCGGGACTTCCGGGTGTCCAACTATGAGCTGATGATGACCCTCATCGACTACTGCCGGGACCATACCATTGGGGAGATCCTGGCCCATCCGGACGTGAAGGAGCGGGTGGATCTGTACTTTGAGCAGTCGGAACTGTTCCGGGCCCAGCTGGAACGGCTGGCCAAGGTCCAGGGCAGCGTGGTGGTGCTGGATCTGCGGAATGAAGAAATCATCCACGCCGGGAACCGCTTCCTGATTTATGCCCTGTTCCCCCAGGCGGCGGTGTCCGTCCACGTGGTATGGGGCTTCCAGAAGCAGAACACCGCCGTCATGATCGGCAAGTCCATCGTGAACCGCACCTCCCAGGCGGACATCGGGGCGTTGTGCCTGCGCTACGGCGGCGGCGGCCACCGCAACGCCGGAACCTGCCAGCTGGACAACGCCACCGTGGACGCCCAGCTGCCCGGTATTATTGACGCTTTGAACGGGTGATTGCCGTCCTAAAAAGAAAGCAGCCCGCTCCTTTTTCCCGGAAGGGGAAGGGACACCGCCCTATGAAACGAAACGCCGAGTATTATTTAAGCCGCGGCTTCGATCCCGCCGCCGCGGCGTATTTCGCCGGTGGACGGAGAAAAATCCTGTCCGTCACGGCCAACCCGGATTTTACCCTGACGCTGGGCTTTGACAACGGGGAAATCCGCGTTTACGACGCCAAACCGCTGTTACAGCCCGGAACGGTCTTTGCGCCCTTTGCCCGGTATGAGAATTTCAGCCGGGTGTATTTGGACGAGGACCACTGCGTGGCGTGGGACATTGACCCGGCGGCGGACAGCGGCAGGGTTTGGAGCAATAAGGTGGATTTAAGCCCGGACACCTGCTATTTGGAGAGCGTCCCGGCGGGGGACGGCTTTCCCCTCTCTTATACTCGTGAACGATAAGATTTGCCTTCAGTTGCCGTGCCAGTGACCTAAAATGTGGCAAATCTTAAAGAGCGCGAGTATAACCTGGCCGTCATTAAAGAATACCAACCGAACAATCGAACACCCTCGCACACCCCTGCCCGCCGGAGGCCCTTTGCCTCCGGCGGTTTTTGTGCGTTTTCTCCAATTCCCCATTGCAAATGGCGGCGGGATATAGTAGAATAGGGACATAGAAAGGAGGCCGGCTGCTTTGGAACATCCTGATACCCCCTATGCCATCGAGATGCTGCACATCACAAAGCGCTTCCCCGGCATCATCGCCAA
>CAJOHW010000015.1:0-5343 GCA_905234565.1 uncultured Oscillibacter sp.
AGACCATCCGCAAGAGCATCGTCCATCTTTACAACCATGTGCCGACTACGTTCCAGCAGATTACCACCAAGGGCAGCCTGAAGGACTTCAAGCAGACCGCCGACCATGAGTATGTCATCGGCGGCGTGGGAGATTTCCTGCTGGTCCCGGAGAACGGGGAAATCAAGCCGGATATGCCCCGGACTGAGATGCTCCCCCAGCGCAAGCTGGATACTTACGGGAAGCAGTTCTCCATGACCCGTCAGGCGTTCATCAATGATGACATCGGCTTCTTGACCGAGGTTCCCGGACTCTACGCAACTGCCGCGAAAAAGACCATCGACAAGCAGGTGTACGGCATTCTGTTCAACGGCAAGACGGAAAACATTTTCGACAACAAGCCCCTCTTCCACGCTGACCACAACAACCTTGTATCCAGCAACACCACTGCCCCGACTGCCGCCGCTATTCAGAAGATGATTCTGATGATGCAGAGGCAGAAGGACCATTTTGGGGACCCCATCTACATGACGCCCCGGATCATCGTGGTAGGCGTCGGCTATGAGTTTGACCTCGCCGTGATTTTCCACAGCGCCCAGGTAGTCGGTTCCAACAACAACGACATCAACCCGCTGTACAACTATCCGCTGAAGATTGTCCAGTCCCCTCAGCTGAACGCCATGGCCGGAAGCGGCAAGGTTCCCTGGTTCATGTTTGCGGACAACGCCAGCGCCCGCGGGATTCAGGTGGACTATCTGAACGGGCAGGAAACCCCGACTGTGCGCCGGATGGAAACCCCCGGACAGTTGGGCTTCATCTGGGATATTTACCTCGACTGGGGTATTGCGGTCCGCGACTGGCGTGGGATTTACCGGAACGACGGCGCTGTGATTTCGTGATTTGGGAAAGGAAGTGACGAAGATATGACAACCGCAACGTATGTCCAGCGCGGAGAATCGCTGGACTACACAAACGCAACCGATGAGATTATCCCTCATGGTGCGGTTATCGCTGTCGGAACCCGAATCGGCGTGGCCGGATGCGAGATTCTCCCCGGTCAGATGGGGAGCCTCCATGTAGTCGGCGTGTTCCGCATCGCAAAGACGGACTCCGCCGCCATTGCCATGGGACAGGCAGTCTACTACGATGGGACTGGTATCACCGGAACGGCGTCCGGCGATACCACCATCCCGGCAGGTTATGCCGCCGCATCCGCCGCCGCCTCGGACACGGACGTTCTGGTGAAACTCAATGGTTGAGGGCGGGGAAAAGCCCGAATACACGGGACCGGAACCGCAGACGATGGTTCCCGGTCAGTGGGGAACCGCCACAGGCGGGGAGTGTACCGGGCATGACCTGGTAGGCAGGATACCGATGACGCCGCAAAGGAGGCGGGAGCCGTGGAAATTCCCAGCTTCAAAGACATCTGTCGGCGGGACATAAAACAATCGTTTCTTGACCCGGAGGTATTCGGAGAGGAACACACGGTAGACGGCAGAACCATGACCATCGTGCTGGATGATTTGGAGAATATCGAGCGGGAGAAACGGATGAAGTCCAACATGGACGGTATCTACGTCAGGCGTGTTCTGCTTTATGTCAGCGCTGAGGACTTCGGCCCCCTGCCGCCCCATGGGAACATCCTGACGCTGGACGGAAAGAAGTACCTTGTGGCGGATACCGCCGATGAGGGCGGTGTGTATTCCATCACGCTGGAGAGGAACCGGAGCCGCCGATGATTACTGTAGAAGTCAATCATGCTGATTTGGAGTACGTCCGGGGACGGTTGAGAGGACTGGAGGATCAGGCCCCGAAAGCGCTGAAAGAGGCAGTCAACAAGACAGCGAAAGAAGCCCGGAAGCGGCTGGCGCAAAAGGCGCAGGAGCGATACACCGTCAAAAATGCCGGATTCAACGCCCATGCCAGAATTCAGAACGCAACCCTCTCGAATTTGACCGCAACCATAAAAGTGAAGGGCAAGCCCCTGACCCTGCCCCGCTTTCACGTCACCAAGCCAAAGAGTGGCGTCCGTGCAGAGGTTCTCAAAGGGAACGGCCTAAAGCAGCTGGTAAACTCTTATGGCAACAAGGCGTTTATGGGGACGGTGGCAAGCGGAACGAAAAGCACGGGTATGGTCCTCCAGAGAAAGGGAAAGTCCCGGTATCCCCTTCATGGCTTTCATGGTCCCGGAGTGGCCAAAATGCTGGAGATGGTCTACAAGGGCGGTCAGATTACCGACAGCGGCCTGAGAGCGGAAATTGAACGGCTGTACCACGAAAATGTGGAAGCGTCCATCGGAAAGGTGCTGAACAGCGGATGAACGGACAGGCAGCGCCCGCCATCAATGCAAGAGGGCTTCAAAGGGCGGTCATGGAGGATTTAGAGGCGCTCTTTCAAAACAGACGGTTCAAGGCCCCGGACGGCGGCACGGCGTCCCTTAAAACCTATGCCCAACAATTACCCCGACTGGCGCGTCAGGACGAAGATGAGGATGACCCGGACGGTTCTGAATTGTTCCCCGCAATTATCGTGCGCCTCCTGAACGGAAAAATCGAATCGCCCACATCTGCCCACGAAGTGACTCTGCTCCTGTGGATTGGTATCTGGGACGATAATCTGAGGAACGAAGGACATGATACAGTCCTGGAAATCATAGAGGGCATCCAGCAACACTACCAGGAAAAACCCGCTCTGGGAGCGGCCTTCTTTCAGGACCCGTTCGAATGGGTATTGCAGGATGAGGAAAGTTTTCCGTTTTTCTATGGCGGATGCAGTGTGACTTTCCAACTTCCCGCCCCCCGTGTGGAGTGGAGTGAGTACGCATGAACAACAGGATTTTCTATTCTGGTCCCACCATAACAGGTGTGGCTACGCGCAACACGATATACGACGGGACGCCGGAACCGCTGGCGGCAGCAATCCGGGCGGCACCGTACATTGCCGGCCTCTGCCTTCCGCTCTCCGGGATGGCTGATGCCTTGTCTCAAATCGAGCGGAAGCAGGGCGGCATTTACAATCTGTATACCAAAGCTGTCCGGGAGAGCGAAAGCATCCGGGCGGCTGTTCAGGAAGGAGCGAACTAACCAATGGCAGGATACAACCATGGCGCACGTGTTCTGGAAAAGCCGACAAGTGCGGTGGCCCCCATCAACGGAACCGCAGGGCTTCAGGTGGTCTTTGGCACTGCCCCCGTCAATCTGGCGGACGATCCCTATGGCGTGACGAACATCCCGGTTCTCTGCTATACCTGGGCGGAAGCGGTCAGTAAGATGGGATATTCCGATGATTACGAGAAGTACACCCTGTGCGCCTCCATGTATGCCAGTTTCCAGCTGTTTAGAGTGGCCCCCGTGATTTTCGTGAACGTGCTGGACCCCAACACCCACAAAAAGACAAACACGGCGCAGGATGTGGATGTGGAAAGCCTTCAGGCTGTGGTCCGGCTGGAGGGGATTCTTCCCGGCAGCGTGGACGTGAAGAAACTGGACGGAAGCGGGGACGATGTGACGGAAACGGCGCTGGCGGTCAACACAGACTACGTCCTCAGCTTTGATGATGACGGGTATCTGGTGATTACCCTGACCGCCTCCGGAGCTGGGGCAGCCGCAACGAAGCTGAGAGTGGCGTCCAATTCCATCGACCCGTCCGCCGTGACGATGAACGATGTGATCGGCGTGAGCGCCGCGGGCGGCGAAAAGGGCATGGAGGCGCTCCGGCAGGTGTATCCGCGTTTCGGACTGACCCCCGGCCTCCTGCTGGCCCCCGGCTGGAGCCATCTGCCGGATGTGGGCGTGGCCCTTGCCGCCAAATGCGTGGAAATCAACGGCGTTTTTTCCTGCGAGGCTTTCGTGGACATTGACAGCCGGGATACCGGATGCACGGCCTATGCCAACGTCAAGACCGCAAAAGAGAACGCCGGATGCACGTCCAAGCACGTCATGGCCCTGTGGCCCTGCATTACCGTGGGAAGCCGGAAGTTCTGGTACAGCGCCATCATGGGAGCGCTGACCGCCTACACGGACGCCTCCAACGACGATGTGCCGAACCTCTCCCCGTCCAACAAACTGCTGGGCATTACCGGAACTGTGCTGGCTGGAGCGGTCTACGATGCCGCCAGTGGGACGTGGTCGAAAGAGGTCTTTCTGGATCAGACGCAGGGCAACGCCGTGAACAGTTATGGCGTCACCACTGCCATCAACAACAACGGATGGAGAAGCTGGGGCAACAACACGGCGGCGTATCCGTCTACGACAGACCCCAAGGACCGCTGGTTCTGCTGTCGGAGGTTCTTCTCCTGGTGGGGGAACAGTTTCATTCTGACCTATGCCCAGCGTGTGGACGATCCCGCCAGCCGCCAGCTGATTGAATCCATCGTGGACGCTGAGAACATTCGCGGGAACGCATACGTCGCTATGGGCAAGTGCGCCGACGCCTATATCGAATTCGATGAGACGGAGAACACGGTGCAGACCCTGCTGAACGGGCAGATTCGGTTCCACCAGCACCTCGCGCCCTTCACCCCGGCTGAGGACATCCTGAACACGCTGGAGTTTGACCCGGACGCTCTTGCAACCGCGCTGAATGGAGGCTGATGTAAATGGCAATCGCGGGAATCCCTGAAATCATCAACAACTTCAATATGTATCTCACCGGACGGAAGATGTCCGGGGGGATTACGGGGGAAATTAAGCTCCCTGACTTCGAGAGCATGACCTCTACCACCTCCGGCACGGGCATCCTTGGCGAGTACGATGCCATCGCCATCGGACACTATGCCAGCATGGTCCAGGAAATCCCCTTCCGCTGTATCAATGAGGATTACTGGAAACTGGTCAACCCGTCCGTGGCCGTGGAACTCATGCTCCGGGGGAGCATTCAGTACAGCGAACAGGCTACGCAGAATGCCAAACAGATGGGAATGCGTGTCATCTACCGGGGACGGTGCAAGAAGATTGTGGTCGGGACGGTGAAACAGCGCGGACCCATGGATAGTTCTATCAGCATGGAACTCACGTACATCAAAGTGGAGATGGACGGCAAGCCCCGTGTGGAACTGGACAAGCTCAACAACGTGTTCAAAATCGGCGGTGTGGATATGCTGGCCGAAGTTAAGCGGTACACCTGAGAGACGGGAGGATAGGCGAAAATGAAAGACGATAAGACACTGACGTTCCCGGAAACCACCCCGGAGGAAACCGCTCCGTCCCCTTCGGACGCTGCCCGGAAAGAGGCGGACGAGGATAAGCCGCACTACGTCAAGTTCAGCAAGCCCTATCATTTCGAGGGGGAGCGGTATGACGGCGTGGACCTGTCCGGCATGGAGGACCTGAGTACGCAGGATATGCTGGCGGCGGAAAAGCATCT
>CAJOHW010000015.1:5425-35752 GCA_905234565.1 uncultured Oscillibacter sp.
AGGGCCTCCCGCCCAAGGACGCCATCAAGGTGAAGAACCGCGTGACGGGTTTTTTCTACGGCGAGGACTGAACCCCGGAGACGGGACCGAACTGCGTAAGGTCTGCGTCCGCCTCGCAACGTCCATCTTCAGGGGGGACAGCCTCGGATACTATATGCAGATGCCCATCCCCGACCTTGTGACGGTGACGAAGGAGGTGGCCGAACTTGCCCGGAGGCGCAGAATATCAAATCGCCATTAAAATCGCCGGAAACCTTGACAAGTCGTTCACCTCCACCATCGCCGGAGCGCAAAAGAGCCTGGACGCCCTCGGAACTTTCGGGAAGGTCGGCGGCGCAAGCATGAAGATTGCCGCCGCCGCTCTTTCCGGCGTAGGAGCGGGACTGGCAACGGTGGGAACGGCGTCCGTGAACGTCGGACGGGAATTTGAGGCGGCGATGTCCTCGGCGGCGGCTACGGCAAACGCCAACACGGAGGAATACGCGAAAATGGAAGCGGCGGCGATGGAGATGGGGAGAACCACATCCAAGACCGCCACGGAATCCGCCAACGCTCTGGAATACATGAGCCTCGCCGGATGGGACGTGGATACTTCCATAGCCGCCCTTCCGTCCGTCCTGAAGATGTCCGAGGCTTCCGGGATGGACCTGGCGCACTGCTCGGACCTGATCACGGACTCCATGTCCGCCGCGGGTGTGTCCGTGGGGAATCTGTCCGATTACCTCGACATTTCCACAAGAGCGCAGAACACGTCCAACCAGACCGCCGAACAACTGATGGAAGCCATGATCGGTGTCGGCGGAACCATGAAGGGCCTGAACATTCCCATTCAGGACACCTCCACAGCGCTCGGCGTACTCGCAAACAGAGGCATCAAAGGCAGTGAAGCGGGAAACGCATTGAACGCAATCATGGCAAACCTGACCACAGGGACAGGGCAAGCCGGGAAGATGATGGATAAACTCGGTATTTCCGCCTTTGATGACCATGGGAAGTTCATCGGTCTGGAGGCAACGCTTCAGCGTGTCAATAAAGCCACGGCGGGATTGACAGAGGAACAGCGCAACGCCGCTCTTGCCGCTATTGGCGGGAAACAGCACATCGACGCTCTAAACGATTTGATGGCCGGGCTGAACGAAACAAACGCTGAAGGTGTGTCCGAGTGGCAAGCCTTGAATCAGGAACTGTACAATGCAACCGGGGCATTGGAAACCATGCGGGGAATCAAGCTGGACAACCTCAACGGGGACCTCGACATTTTCCAATCCGCCCTTCAGGATACTGGTATCCGAATATACAAAAACCTTCAGGTTCCGATGCGGGGAGCGGTCCAGTTTGGCACGGAACAGATCTACAGGCTTTCGGACGCTCTGAATGAAAGCGGCTTCACCGGGATGGCGGAAACCGTAGGGGATGTTCTCGCGGACTGTGTAACGGAGGCAGCGAAAGCCGCCCCCCGCTTTATCCAGATGGCAACCACCATGGCGCAGGGGCTGATCCGGGGACTGTCGGCTTCTGCTGCCGCTATGCTGGTAACAACGGCGATCACGTCCTTCATGACGTTCTACGGGGACTTCTGGACCACGGGAGCGTCACTCTTCGCCCAGTTCCTGCAAGGCATGGCGGGGCAGATGCCGCAAATCATCCAGACCGGGGTACAGACAATTCAGAACCTGTCGCAGGGATTGACCTCGCAGTTTCCCGCGATACTGACGGCGGCGGGACAAATCGGAATCTACCTCCTTCAGGGCCTCGCCGCCATAGCGCCGGGACTTCTTGGCATGGGCGGGACCCTACTCCTGCAACTGGCGCAGGGGATTCTTAACGGCCTCCCGGTTTTGACGAACGCCGCCCTGAACATCATGGCAAACTTCGGACAGTATATTCAGGACAACCTTCCCATGCTGATGGCAATCGGCCTGAATATAATCCTCGCCCTGAGTGCCTCCATCCGGGAGAATGCCGGGAGACTGGTGAACGGGGTAATCAGCCTCGCCCTGAATCTCGCAAAGGGGCTGGCGGACAGCATTCCCGTCATTATCGCCACGGTTCCCACCATCGTCAGCAATATCGCCGGGGTGATCAACGACAACGCCCCGAAACTGCTGGTGGCTGGAGTACGCATCATCACAACGCTGGGAATGGGACTGCTCCGGGCAATCCCGGTCCTTATCGCAAATATCCCCAAAATTCTCCGTGCCATTTACGATGTGTTCACGGCGTTTAACTGGTTCAGTCTTGGCAAAAACGCGATAACCGCCATCGGAAAGGGCTTCCAATCCATGGCGTCCAGTATTCCGAATATGCTCAAAAACATCCCAAATCTGATTAAGGGATTTTTTGAAACCGGAGCAAACATTATCAAAAACTTCGGATGGGCCTCCCTCGGACGGGGAATCGTGGAAACCATTGTCCTCGGCCTCAGTTCCCTGCCGTCCATGTTCCTGAAGATTGGACACGCGGCGGTTCAGTGGTTTCTGAGCATCGACTGGATCGGGCTGGGCGGGAAAATCCTTGGAAGCATCGTATCCGGTATTGTTGGCTTGGGAGGCGCGGCGTTTGACGCCGTAAAGGGAATCGGTTCCGGCATTTTGGACAGCGTCACAAACCTTTTCACAGGCGGCGGCAAAAAGGCGGCGGAAGCCGCCGCAACAGGCGTCACGGAGGGAACTCCCGCCCTGACAGCGGCGGCGGAAAACGCCGCGACAGCCGCCACACAGGGCTTCCAGTTTGACAGCGGCCTTCTGGCCATGTACGGCACGGACGCGAACGACAGCCTCGCAAGCGGAATTCTCGCCTCCTCGGACCTCGTGACCACGGCGGCAGCCGCGAGCGGGGATATGGCGGCGCTGGGCTTCGCCGGGAGCTTCGCGGCGGCGGTCCCCGGCATGACAGAGGACGCCGCGTCCGCTGGCATGGCGCTGGCGGACGGAATGTCCAGCGGCGTACTCGCCGGGACGGAGGGCCTGAGCGGGACCATCGCCGGACTGGGAGCGACAGCCGCAACCGCCCTGAACGCATCCATCACCGAGAATCTCCCGGATGTCAGCGCCGCCGCCCTCGCCTCCGGGAACGCCATCACGGACGGCATCACCACAGGCATTGACAGCGGCATGGGAGACGCAACCACCACGGCGGCAAACGCCAGCGTCGAAACCATCAACGCGATGGCCAACGGAATCAGCGCCGGAGCGGAAACCATCAACGGGACCGTGGCGGACCTGACCGCCAGCGTTACCCAATCGCTGGATCAGTGCTGGACGGACGTATCCGCCGCAACCAACGCCTCGTGGACGGACATCGGCGCAAATATGCAGAGCGGCCTTACCGAGATGTCCAGCGGCGTCACGGAAACGCTTTCCGGGATGCAGACCGGCGTGGCGGATTCCATGACGGCCTTTTCCGGGACGATCACTGACACCATGGGGACGGTACAGGCGGCAATCACCACGGGAACCCAAGGCTGGAACACAGAGGTTTCCGCCGCCATGGGAACGCTGTCCGGGACCATCGACACCGGGATGGCGTCCGTGACCGCCTCCACCGGGAACGCCATAGCCGCCATGCAGGGAACCATGGAGACAGGCATGGCGTCCCTGACCGCGACGGCGGGAGACTCCTTCTCCGCCCTTCTGGTCACGGTCCAGACAAGCATGGACGGCATCAACNNNNCATGACCGTCACGGCGCAGACGGGAATCGCGGCGATGGACAACGCCATGCAGTCCGGATTCAGCGCCATGCAGACAACCGCACAGGCCAGCTTCAGCGCCATCCGCTCTTCCATCGAAGGGGAGATGAACCGCACTGTGGCGGCGGTCCAACAGGCCGTCAGCACCATGAAAGCGGCGATGAACTTCTCCTGGAAGCTCCCGGATTTGAAAGTGCCGCAGGTCAATATCAGCGGCGCGTTCAGTCTGGAGCCGCCGACAGCTCCGCAGTTCTCCGTCAGCTGGCACAAAGAGGGCGGCGTTCTAACGGGAGCGCAAATCTTCGGGATGCAGGGAAACACTCTGCTCGGCGGCGGGGAGGCCGGAAAAGAAGCCGTCCTGCCGCTGGCCGTGCTGTGGCCGAACATGGCGGCGGTCATGACTTCCGTGCTGGAACGGTCCGCCTACCCGGACCCGGAGGCGGTTCTTCAGGCGGCAGCGGCCCCGGCAGCCACGAACATCCAGAACAACTTTATGGACGGGCGAAGCTGGGACCAAAGCACCGTGAACAATCTCCCCACAGAGGCGGTCAACGCCTTCTCCGAGATGCGGACACAGCAAACCAATGTGTCCAGTGCCGTATCCTCCCCGGAGGTGATGGAGACTGCCGTCACGGAAAACCTTACCCGCATTATGGAGGGTTTTGGAAACACCGTGGTCAACGGCGGCGGAACCCAGGGCGGGGACGTTACCAACGCCAGCTACGCCATGGACACGGCGCAGATCATCCAGGCGGCGGTTACTCAGGCGTCCCATCGCTACGAGGATTTCAGTCAGACTTCTGCGGCGTCCAGCTTCCCCATGGAAATCGCGCAGAGCGCTATGACAACGGCCCTCTCCAATTTCGTGGACAGCCGGATCGACGACCGGGAGAACGGAATCAGCGCAAGCTGGCCGCCATGAATCAGGCCATGACAAGCCTGATGGAGAGCCACAATCAAAACAATACGGCAGTCACGATGGAATACGCGCAGGACGTATTCGAGAGCGCTATAGCGGAAAGCGTCATGAACGCCGCCCGGAGCCAAACCGTCAATCACACCTATGCCCCGGTTCCGCCAGCGGTCACGGAAACGGCGGAACAGACGGCGCGGAACTCAGTACCCGGAGCGCAAATCAGCGCCGTCCAGAACCAGACTGCCTCCTACGCCTCCCTCTCTTCGGAAACCTCCCAGACGGCGCAAACGGCGGTCACTGAGGCGGTTTCCAACGCTGGGGATGTGTACAGCCGGAACGAGATCGCCATGGCCGTGGAGAACGCCGGAAACGTGTAATTTCAGCGTCTGCCCGCAACACCAACGCCGTCAGCATCCACACCCAGAGTGATGCCACAAGCCCCGCTCTCGCTTCGTTTGCCTCCTATCCTTCGGAGATTGCGGAAACCGTCTCTGCTATGGAGGCGGTGACAAATATGGTGGAAAGCCGGAACCTGAGCGTCTCCGGCCCTGTCAGTACGTTCCTCTCCCCGGAGGTTACACAGACGGCGGACAGCGTAACTGACGCCTTCACGAACAGCCAAAGCTGGACCGCCGCCAGTTCCACGGCATCCACCAATATCTCTAACAGCACAGGCGAAACCCCCGTCCTGATGTTTGCCATCCTGCCTCAGCTTCTGGATATAATCCAGGAATCCAGCGCATCCAGCGTGACGGATCGTACAAGCGCCTATCTGGAGCGGATCGATGCGGTGGACGCCGGGAGCGTGGATGGTTCCTCTCTTGATTTGCTGGACCTTCTGGATAGTGGCGATAGCGGCGGGACGGACAGCGGAGGCGGGGAATCCGCCCCCGTGATTCACCTGACCTATAAGCCGGAATACCATTTCCATGGGGACGCTCCCAGCAAAGAGGACATGGAACAGGCGGACAGGCAGTCCAGAGCGGAATTCGAGCGGTGGGCAAACGCCTGGTGGGACAAGAAGATGAGGGACTACTCCCGGATGAACTTCTCTCGGAGGTAAACCATGAAATCGGTGAAAACCATTCAGGGGGATACCTGGGACGTCCTCGCCCTGCGTGTGTATGGAACGGAAATGAGAGCGCAGGAACTGATGGAAGCGAGGGAGAACGTGCGCCTCCTTGACTATCAGATTTTTCCTGCTGGCGTCACGGTGTACACGCCGGAAGTGACGGACGAAACCCATGCGGAGGATTTGCCTGACTGGAGGAAGTGAGCCATGGAACCCCGGAAAGCAAGCGTTTCCTGCATCTACAACGGCGCAAACGCCACGGTGCAAATCGCGGAATATCTGGACAGCTTCACCTATACGGACGTGGCGTCCGGTTCCAGCGACAGCATCAAGGTGACGCTGAATGACCGGGACCGCAAGTGGATCGGCCCATGGTTCCCCGAAAAAGGGGACCGTCTCCAGCCTGTGATTCAGACCCGCAACTGGAAACAGGAGGGGGACAACGCCAGCTTCCCGTGCGGAACCTTCCGTGTGGATGACTTCAGCGTCAGCGGCGGACGCCCCTTGCAGGTCACAATTGAGGGCGTGGCCCTCCCTGCGGATTCAAACTTCAAAACCATGAAGCGGACTCAGACCTACGAGAAAACGAACTTGCAGGAAATTGGGACTATTATCGCGGGGAGGGCGGGAATCGCCCTGTACTATGAAGCTGGGACTGTCAGCATCGCAAAGGTGGAGCAAAGCGATCAGGAAGATTGTGAATTTTTCGAGGGACTTGTGACCAAGTACGGCCTCGCCCTGAAAATCTACAATGACAAACTGGTGGTATTCAACGAAGCCGCATACGAAGCAAAGGCGGTCAAGGCCACGCTGACAGAGGCGGACTTTGAACCCGGCTGGGAATGGAATACCACGCTGGACGGGACCTACACAGGCGTCCGCTACGAGTACACCAACAGCGAAAAGGACGAAACCATCAAGGTGGAGGTCGGCGGCGGGGCGCGGATATATACCTGCAATGAGGCGGCGGACAACGCGACAGAGGCGAAGCTCATCGCGCTGGCGGCGGTCAACAACGCCAACAAGGACGCAACCACACTGACAGGTATCACGCTCTCTTTGCCGATTCCCGGCCTTATTGCTTCGGACTGCGTGGAAATCAAGGGGCTGGCGAAACTCTCCGGGAAGTATTACATCTCGGAAATCGTCCACACCCACGGCGGCAGCGGCGGCTATACCATGACGCTGAAGCTCCGCAAGGTGGAGGGCAGGGTTTCAGAGGCGTCCGCATCCCCGGAGAAAGAGGCTGAGGAAGATACCGCCGAAAACGAAATCGTCAAGGGCGGACAGTACACCCTGACGGAAACGAAGAAAGGCTATTACACAGCGGCGGAAGCGCTGGCGGGAAAGGTGAAGGACGGACATCCCAGCGGGGTACGCCGTCCCGGAACCTACTGGATTTTCAACATCTCGCAGGGGATGCTGAACCTGTCTACCAGCAAGACCGTTCCCGGTTCCTGGATCAATCCAAACTGAGGGGGGAGCGCATGGACGTACTGCGAATCGGCAAAATTTCCAGCATCAACTACGCGAAAGGAACTGCCCGTGTGACCTATCCGGACAGAGGCGATGATACCACGCCGGAAATCCCTTTCCCTTCTTGGTTCTACTGGATGCCAAAGGTGGACGATCAGGTTCTGGTGGCGCACCTGCCGAACGGCCCCGCCGCCGCCGTAATTCTCTGCCCTTTCTGGTATGATGGCAATCGTCCCACAGAAGGATTCGAGGGCCTGTATAAGCAGGAATACGCACGGGAGCCTGGTCTCGCCGGGGAACGGTATGACGCCGGGACAAAGGACTACAACCAGAGTGTGACCGGAACCGCGCTGGTGAGCGCCACAGAAAGCTGGACCGCTCAGGCGGGAGAGGAAAGTGCCGCCGTCCAACTGAGCAGCGACGGTACAATTACCATAACCGCGAAGCGGCTGGTGATTCAGGTCCCGGACCTGGAATTCATTGACGGCATCGGCCTGAAAAGCGCAAAGTCAATGAAGATAGACGCACAAGAGAGACTGACAATCACTTCCCCGGATTCCATATTCAACGGACCCGTCAAGGTGCAGGGGAGGCAGGAAATCTCCGAAACGCTCTCTGTCGGTTCCAGCGCATCCGTGAGTGGGAGCATCTCCACACAGGCGAATCTGTCCGCACAGGGGAACGCAACGATTCAGGGAAGCGCAACCGTTCAAGGCGGCGTGACTTCGGATGGAGATGTGACCGCTAATGGAGTCAGCCTGAAGCACCACCTTCATGAGGGCGGCGGTGGAGAGCCTGTCGGTTCAAACTGAAGGGAGGGCGGATTGAATGGCCATCGGAAACTGGGGCTTTGATGTTGTGTTCAGCGTCAGCGATCAGCGCGTCTTCACCCCGCAGAACCTGAGCCGCTCCATCGGTTCCGAATGGGCAAACCACTCTCGAATCGGACTGAAGGACCAGGTGGAGTACCTGCGCCCCTCCCTCCAGAAAATCACTTTTGATATGACGCTGGATGCCATGAACGGCGTCCGCCCCAGGGCTACGCTGGAGATGCTGGAGGACCACTGCGAGAGAGGGCTTGTGTATCCGCTCATCATCGGCGGCAGACGAATCGGAAAGAACAAGTGGCGTCTGACCGCTGTCAGCGAGGCATGGGAAATCGTCATGAACGGCGGGGAACTTGTCCGGGCAAAAGTCAGCGTGACGATGGAGGAATACCTATGACCGTAACGGACTATGCTGTTTCCTTCGCATATGGGGAGGGAGAGACGCCGGAACGGGATGAGATTATGCGGAACGTGAGGACCATCCTCCGAACGCCCACGGGAAGCTGTCCTCTATACCGGGAGTTTGGCATTGATTACCCGGAAATTGTGGACCGTCCCGCCGATGTCGCAAAGAACTACATGGCGGTGGCTGTCATGGAGGCGGTGGAGCGGTTCGAGCCTCGCGCTCGTGTGCTGGATGTTCAGTTCCCGGTCGGGGAGGATGGGAGCATGAAAGCGGAGGTGGTGATAACGGATGGCGTACAGCAGTGACCTGATGAAATCCCTCTTTGACCTGCCGGACGTTTCGTTCATTGACAACGATACGCTGGACGCCATGATGAACCGTCTGGTGGGCAATTACGAAAAGCGGTATCAGGAAATCACAAAAAAGAAAATCAGCCTCTCCAAAAGTGACCCAATGCGGATTCTGCTCTATGCGGTGGCGCTGGACCTCTATCAGACGGAGCAGTATGTGGACCGGGCAGGAAAGCAGGACCTTCTGAAATACAGCTATGGAGAGTTTCTGGACAATCTGGCCGGGAACAGAGGCGTCACCCGGCAACAGCCCGCCGCCGCCAGAACTACCCTGCGGTTCACTCTTTCGGAGGCAAAGGCATATGCCGTAGGAATCCCCGCAGGAACCAGGGCAACGAATGGGGATGGCGTGTACTTTCAGACATCGGAATACGGGGAGGTAGCGGCAGGGCGGACGTTTGTGGATGTTGAGGCGGTGTGTACCACTGAGGGGATAGAGGGAAACGACTTCCTCCCCGGACAGATCAGCATCCTTGTGGACCCTCTGCCCTATGTGGCCAGCGTGGAGAATATCACCACCACGGACGGTGGTTCCGCTCTGGAGACGGACGCCAGCCTCGCGGAACGTGTATACCTTGCCCCAAGCTCCTACAGTGTGGCGGGACCGGATGATGCCTATGTGTACTGGGCAAAGACCTACAGCACGAACATCGGCAGCGTGAAGCCATCCAGCCCTACTCCCGGAGAGGTCGTGCTGTATATCCTTATGTCAGACGGGACGCTTCCTGGAACGGAAACGCTGACGGGGCTGGCGGATTATCTGGCAAGCAACAAAATTCGCCCCATGACAGACCATGTGTCCGTTCAGGCCCCATCCGTCGCAAACTTCGCAATCAGCCTGACCTACTACATCAACCTCAGTGACGCAAGCGCCGCTCTGACCATTCAGACAGAGGTACAAAACGCCATTGACGATTATGTAGAGTGGCAAACCTCCGAAATCGGGAGAGACATTAACCCGGACGCACTCGTTCAGAGAATCAAGGCGGCGGGAGCGAAGCGTGTGGAACTGACTGCTCCGGCCTTTACCGTGGTGGCGGATGCGCAGGTGGCTCAGTGTACCGCCCGGAACGTGGCGTATGGAGGGCTGGAGGATGACTAAGCTCTACGATGGACAGCTTACCGACTTCCTTCTAAATGACGCAAGATACGATCCGAAGGTTATGGCCCTCTCCTATGCCGTCCTTCAGGAAAAGCACCGTCTGATGGATAAGGCGAACGGAACCCGGACGCTGGCGGTGATTGATGAACTCCCGGAGCATATCCTTGACCTGCTGTCTGTGGAACTTCGTACCCCGTTCTATGATGAAGCGCATCCCATTCAAACGAAGCGGGACCTCATCAAGCGGACGTTCATCTTCTATCAATACATGGGAACCCCGGAGGCGGTCAACCAGATGGTGAGCGCCGTGTTTCCCGGAAGCTATATAGAGGAATGGTTCACCTATGGCGGAGAGCCGTATCATTTTCAGGTCATCATTGAGATGTCCAGATACCGGATCACTGCCAACGCCGTGGATATCAAAAGGGCTGTGTATCAGTGCAAGCGGCTTTCCGCTCACATGGATGGCATCATTTATCAGTGTACCATTGGGCTGGTAATCCGAACAAGCCCCTGCGGTTATTTGTATGACGCTCCCATGACCGGAACGTATGAGTGCGGTACTCAGCCATGGCGGTCCATGGATGCCGCTCTCTCCCCGGAGGGAATGGCCGTCAGGACCAGGACGGACGCATTCAGCTACGATGCTCACGAAACCGGAACCTACCCATGGCGCAATAAAGAGGGCGGTCTCGGACACGGGGAAATCGAGGCGGGGACAGCGGGAGCCGGAACGCCCTACGATGTGGACGCGACCGGAACTGTGCCATGGCGAAACAAAGAGAGCGGTATGGACAGACGGGAGGTCCGGGTAACGGCAGCCGGACAGGGCTTTTCCCACGCTTCTATATTTACCGGACAGGCGGAAACTGGAACAGTCCCGTGGCGCAACATGGAGGGCGGATATAAGGACAGCGGCCTCGGCCTTCAGGCCACGGCGGACGGACACGCCTACAACTCGGAATTCACAGGACAGTATGAAACCGGGACGGTTCCCTTCCGAAATACCGAGGGCGGCGTGACGGACGGCGCAACAGCAGTCAGAGCGGAAACAGAGCCGTTCCTGTACGCCGCTTCTGTGACCGGGAGGAAAGAAACCGGGGAGACTCCCGTGCGCAACACTGAGGGCGGGGAGGAAGCTGGCGCATTCTTTACAGAGGCGGATGGCGAGGGCTTTGCCTACCATGTGCGGATGTGTGGAGAGACGTACTGCGGTCAGGATTTCATATAAGAGGGGAGTGAAGCGGAATGGCGGGGATTCTCACGACGGCAGCCATTGAGGGATACCGGACCTATACGGAACACACAATCTCCCGTGCCAGATACAGAATTGGAAACACCTGGTACAACGGGGAGATTACCCGGAAGGAACGCATGGCGGACGGGAAGGTGGCGGTTTACATCCCCATCCTGCCCCAAAGCGCAAATACCGTCACAATTACAGGCGTAGAACTGTATGACCGGAACGATGCGCTCTGGGCTTCCAAAACGGAGAGCATCCGAGTGGAAGGTGTGCAGGAGGGCGTTCTCTATCGGTTCACCTTCGACATCCACGAGGAGGTACAAAGCTAATGTTTAGTCAACCCTTTTTCGAGGACCGGGTAACGCAGTATAAAAACCGTTACCGGGAGACGGAAAACCCGGATGGAAGTTTCACGCATGAGCGCGTGGAGGGAGAAATCATCCAACAGGGGACGCCGCACAACCAGACCATCATGAATACGCTGGGTAACGGCATCCAGGATTCCCACATGGCTCAGGCGGTTCTGGCCTTCTGGATGTACCACAACTCCAAGACAGTCAGCACAGTAGAGGCTGACCTTCAGGCAAAGACGGAGGCGCTGGAACAGGCTATCTCGGAGAATGCTGAAACGGCGGACTTCGGAATGACGGACCTGAATGACGCCATCCGTATTATCAGCTTCGGAAACCTTCAGCAACAGAGGCAGAACGAGGCGAATGACGCGCTCATGGCGGCGGAAGCGCTGGGAGAACTTCAGGAAATCACGCTGACGAACAACCAGAGATTCCCGTTCAACTCCACTGTGGACAGTCCGCGGACCGTGGCGCTGAGTCAGGTCAGAAAGAATCTGTTCTATAGTATTGAGGCGATTGTAATCTCCCATGAGGGGATGGTCGGAGATGTTCAGTTCAGCGACAAAGCCCTCAATGGCTTTAAGATTTCGTTCACGGGCAGCGGAACCAGCGTCACGCTGGCGGTCAGGGTAAAGGGAGGTATGACCTGATGGCAAAGACGGCAAAAGTACAGGTGGTGGACAAGGAGAACACCACCGGAAAGCGGATCATGTTTCGCCAGAGCGGGACAAAGCTGTACTTCGGAGATGATGACATCGTCGTGAAGTGCGACACCCGGCAGCGGGAACACCAGGTGCAGGTGGACGTGACCGTGGACCGTGACGGGAACCTTCAGACTGGTGCGGGACCGGACCGCTACTATGTGGCTGAGGTTCTGATTCCGCCCACGGAATACACGGAACCGAAAGAGGATGCTGAGGGAACCGAGAGCGGCGGGGAGCGGGAGGCGCTTCCCGTGGATATGGGGAAGGTGCTGGTGACGCTCTGGGGACTGTATTATTTCCCAGATTGCGACAGAGGACAAGGAGGATGATGAAAATGGCTAACTTCGATTTGACGGGACTGGCGCTGTCTATGGTTTGTCCCACCAATAAGCTCATCATGGATGACAAGGGACTTCCCGGCGTGTATGTGGAGCGCAAGGCCCAGCCGCTGAACGCTCTGCTGGTGAACGGGGACAACAGCATTCATCCGGCGTTCCTGTACAACGGCATCCAGAAAGACAGTCTGTTCTTCGGCAAGTTCCTGGCGAAGGTTCACGCCAGCCGTGCCTACAGTCTCCCCGGAGAGGACCCGACCGCCAATATTACCTTCGATACGGCGGACAGATACTGCAAGAACAAAGGGGACGGGCATCACATCATGACGGCGGCGGGATGGGCCTTCCTTGCGCTGCTGGCTAAGAAGATGGGGACGATGCCGAAAGGCAACAATAACTACGGGAAAGACATTTCCGAATCCATGTATCAGGCAATCCCCTCCATGGCGCTGGACAGCAACGGCAGGATTCAGCGGACCGCCACGGGGACGGGACCGTTGACGTGGAGTGACACGGGAGCCATTGATGGCATCTTTGATCTCTGCGGGAATGTGTGGGAGTGGCTGGCCGGACTTCGGCTTGTTTTTGGGGAACTGCAAGTGATTCCCTATAACAATGCCGCTGATCCGACTATTGACCTGAGTGCCACATCCACGGCGTGGAGGGCCATTCGCGCCGCCGCAACCAGCTACAATGATCTGTTCATTCAGCCGAACGGAACCGGGACTACCTCCGGAAGCGTGAAGCTGGACCGTGTGTCCGGTCATTGGCAGTGGCAGGCTGCCGCGATTACGGATCAGGATGACAGTGGGCGGAGTGCGGCTTTTGCCTCCACAACGTGTTCCGGGCTGTCCGCTTTCTGCAAGCTGTATCTTCAGGCCATGGCGCTTCTGCCGGAGGACGGGGATACCGGGTACGGTGAGGATATGTTCTACGCCAACAATGCCGCTGAAGAGCGCCTTCCTTTTCGCGGCGGCAATTGGAATGATGGTGTCGGGGCCGGTGTGTTCGCGCTCTATTTCCCTTCCCCGCGCTCGCACAGCAACATTTATGTTGGTTTCCGCGCCGCTTTTGAAAATCTGTAAATCTGGTTTTTGTAATCTGTTCAACCGCCGCTTTGCGGCGGTCTCCTTACCCTCCGGGCCGATAGGCCCGGAGGGTCGCGCAAATTTTTATTTTTGGGGTTTCCTTTTTCTGGCGGCTGTGGTACAATCCAGACAGCCGGACAGCTGAAGGGAGGCGGGAAATGACGGAGGATGAACTGAATGGACAGATGACGCTGGGAGGACCGGAGCCGCAAACGGCGGAAGCGGAACCGGAGGAATCCTCGATAGAAGCGCCAGAGCCGGACCTCAGTCAGGAAAAAATTCCTTACAAGCGGAAAGAACTGATGGTCCAGCAGAGAATCTATGACATGATCCTGTATGCCTATCCCGCTTTGGAACAGATGCCGAAAAGCCAAAAGTTCAGTCTCGCCCAGGATATGAAGCACTGTATGGACAGGATCATGCGTCTGACGATTACCGCCAACAAGAAGTACACGAAGAAAACCACGCTACAGGAACTGGACGTGGAGATTGCATCCCTTAAAATCTACCTGCGCATAGCCTACGATCTGAAATACCTCCCACCAAAGAAGTACGAGGTCTGGACCGGGATGCTGGTAGAAATCGGGAAGATGGTCGGCGGCTGGATCAGGTCACAGCGGGAGGCGGCACAGCCGCCGAACCCAAACGCCGAAAAGCGTTTCTGTGCGGAATGTCATGCCGAAATCCCGGAGAAAGCCTATCTTTACTCTACGCAACACTTCGGAATGGCCCTCTGCTACAGATGTCAGCGCAGACACAAGAAGTAACTACCTTTGGGAACAGGCCAATGCCTTCCTTTTCGCGGCGGCAATTGGAATAATGGTGTCGGGGCCGGTGTGTTCGCGCTCAACCTTGATAACCCGCGCTCGAACAGCAATGGTGATATTGGTTTCCGCGCCGCTCTACCTCACAGCCAGATATTCAGGGCTTACGGGCCTTGTTTCAGTGCAGAGGGATAAAGGGGTCTGTTTCCATGCTTTCCAGAAGGGCAAAAAATCAAAACCGCATGGACGCCGCAAGTAGTCCGCACCCGGACGAACGCCGCAACACATGAACCCAGCAAGAGGGGACAAGCCGTTGCTTCCTTTTCGCGGCGGCGATTTCGGTAATGGTGTCGGGGCCGGTGTGTTCGCGCTCAATTTCAATAACCCGCGCTCGAACAGCAACATTAATGTTGGTTTCCGCGCCGCTCTACCCTCACAGCCAGATATTCAGAGCCTACGGACTCTGTTTCAGTGCGGAGGGGATAAAGGGGTTTGTTCCCTGCCCACGATTCTTCTGGTAGTGGCAAAAATCAAACTGCCATGGAAGCCGCCAGTAACTCGCAAGGGTAAACGCCGTGACACATGGCCCCCGAAAGGGGAAAACAATATGAAGTCCATCAAGCACATTAAAGAGCGGGTAACTGACTACGAGAACTTATACACAGCATACCTTCACGCCCGGAGATGCAAGCGGTACCGGGATGAAGTCCTTCAATTCAGCGCCAATCTGGAGGACAACCTGCACTACCTCCAGCAATCGCTGAGGGACCAAACCTACAGACCGGGACCCTACGCAAAGAAGGTCATCCATGATCCCGTTGACCGCCTGATTATGTGGCAAGCCTTCATCCATCGTGTGGTTCAGTGGGCAGTGTACCAGATCATCAACCCGGCTTTTGTACAGGGCTACATTGAGGATTCCTATGCCTGTATTCCGGGACGGGGAGCGGATGCCGCCGCACAGCGCCTGTTTTACTTCATGGAGCAAGCCGGGAGACTGGAACGGCGGTCTGGCTTCGATGCAAAGGGGAAGCCCCGCCGCCGCTTCTACTTTCAGAAACTGGATACCAGCAAGTTCTTCTACAGAATCGACCACGCCGTTTCCCTTGACCTAATCGGACGCAAGTGCAACTACGATCCGTGGCTGATGTGGCTGATGGACCTGTTTGTGAATGCTCCAGGGGAAAAATTCGGCTATCCGCCCGGAAAGGGAATCCAGGACATTGCCCCGGAGGATATGGTGGCGGACAAGGGGCTTGCTGTTGGGAGCCTCCTGAACCAAATGCTGGCGAACGTCAACCAGAACGAGGTGGACCAATTCGCAAAGCGCACACTGCGCATCCATTACTATGTCCGGTATATGGATGACATTGTGATGCTGGCGGATGACAAAGACCAACTGATGGAGTGGCGGAACCAGATCGGCGCATTCATGGAAGAACGCCTAAAACTGGAACTGAACCCGAAAAAGTCATTCATCCAGCCCATATCTCACGGGATAGACTTCTGTCAGTATCGCATCTTCACAGACCATATCAGACTGAAGAAACGGACTGCCCTGCGGATGAAGCGCAACCTTAAACGCATCCAGCGCCTGTACGCTGAAGGAAAGATTGACCTCGACAGGGCAAATCGTACTCTGGCCTCCTACAAGGGCCTCCTTGCCCATTGCGACAGCTATCAGCTGGGGATGTCCATTTTTGGAGAGTACAGCGAAACAGAGTGGACAGAGGGATGGTTCGTCCTAAAGCGGTCCACCGACAACACCGATACGGAAAAGCACAGCGAGTGACATCGCCGTGCTTTTTCTTTTGCGGCCTTCGGGAATCCGAGGGCCTTTGCTATTTCAGGGAGGCGAGGCACATGGACACCCCGATCAGCCGTGCGGAACATGAAGAATTCAAGCACAGGATGGAGGATGAAAACCACAGGCAGAACAAGCGCCTGGACGTTTTGGAGGGGGAGATTCGGGAAATCAGAAAGTTGACGGAAACCGTGGCGGAATTGGCCCAAAGCATGAAGGCCATGACAAAGGAACAGGAACGCCAGGGAGTGCGCCTCGGCAAGATTGAGAGCCGGGACGGGGAGACATGGCGGAAAGTTGTAATCTACAGCATAACGACTGCCGTGGGTTTGATTCTGGGATACTTTTTCACCATTGCGGTGAAGGGAGTTTAAGGAGGTACAACATGATGAAGATTCCTGATGAGCTTTATGACATTCTCAAGTGGGTATGCCTCATTTTTCTTCCGGCGCTTTCCACGGCCTACTCGGCGCTGGCGGGAATTTGGAGCCTCCCGTTTGGGGAACAGATTCCGGCTACAGTCACGGTGATTTCCCTTTTCCTGGGGACCCTGCTTTTCCAGTGCGGAATATAACCGCCGCATCCGGGATAGCGCCGGGAGCGAATAACGATAGGAGGAACAAAGCAATGGCAACCGAAGCACAGGTCCGCGAAAAGATTGTGGGCATCCTTCAGCGCTGGGTAGGACACAAGGAAAGTGACGGGAGCTTCCGCCACATTATCGACACCTACAACAGTCTCCAGCCTCTGCCGAGAGGATACCGGATGGGCTACAGGGACGCCTGGTGTGCCGCTACGATCAGTGCCGCCGCCATCGAAGCCGGGTACACCGACATCATCCCCCGCGAGTGTTCCTGCTTTTACATGATTGCGGCCTTCAGGCAGATGGGCCGCTGGATGGAAAGCGATGCCTATGTTCCTGCCCCCGGAGACGTCATTTTCTATGACTGGCAGGATTCCGGCGTCGGGGATAACGTCGGAGCCGCCGACCATGTCGGCATGGTTGAAAAGGTGGCGAACGGAAAAATCACTGTCATTGAGGGGAACTACTCGGACAGCGTGAAGCGCAGGACGCTGGCCATCAACGGCAGGTATATCCGCGGCTACGGCCTCCCCAACTACGGAAGCAAGGCAGATGTGATGCCCACCGCCGCCCCGACTGGCGTTCTGGCCGTGGGCAGTGAGGTTCGCTTTACCGGGACGAAACAGTACGTCAACAGCTATGCGGATGCTGCCCCCGTCAAAGCTACGCCCTGCGCCGCCAGAATCACCCTCATCCGGGAGGGGGGAGCGCACCCCTATCACCTGACCGGGGACGGCGTGAACGGCTGGGCGGATACCGCTGATGTGCTGGACCCGAACCGGAAATCCGTGGAAACGGTGGCCCGTGAAGTCTTGGATGGGCTGTGGGGAAATGGCCCGGAGCGGACTTCCCGCCTGACGGCTGCCGGGTACAATGCCGCTGAGGTCCAGGCGAAAGTGAACGCTATCGCCAACGGCTGACAGGAAGGAGAACACAATGCCCAGAAAGAAAACTTTCGCCGACCATGTGGGAAAGGCTGTGGAACAGACTGCTCCCAATGCGCAAATCTCCGCCGCCCAGGAATCGGAAGCAACGGTCACGGGACGCCTTGACCGGGACTTTCTTCAGACGCTGAGTACCGATGCGCTTCTGAAGCTGGCTGAGGACATGGATGTGCCGATTCAGGACCCGGAGGATCGGGAAGCCCTGATTGACCTCATCGCCGGGGGAGAAGTAATCGCCCCCGCCGCCGCTGACGGGGAGAGCGGGGAACCCCCGGAACTGAATGCGCAAATCCCGCCCCCGGAGACGGAATCGGAACGTGCCACGCTGTACAAGGCCACGGTCCTCCCTGCCCTTCTGGTGGTCCGCAGAAACCCGGACGGCCCCGTGGTGGGAACCCTCTCCAGCGGCACTGAGGTCACAGTGACCGGGAGCAGGAACGGGTATGCGCAGATGAACAACGGCCTCTTCATCAGGGAGAGTCATATCAAGCCTTTGTAAGGTAGGAAATTCCGACCTTTGGAGAGAATCTAAGGAACCACGCAGGACCGCACAGAAGCGGCCTGTTTCGCAACACTGCCCCCGATAGGGGTACAAGGACACCCCCGCCGTCAAAACGCCGTCAGAGACAGGTTTTTTTCCAGTGGAAAAAAACCGCCTCACTGGGGCATGGGAGCGGATGAGGCAAGGGTAGAACAAGGGTAGAGAAAAGGAACCGCCGTGCGGCCCGTGTGAGGGCTGTACGGCGGTTCCTTTTTTTGTTCTCAATTGGCGGTTCCGGCTTTCACAGCCTCAGCCTTAGCCGCCCGGACCCGGTCCCAGTAGTAGGAGGTTTTGAACCCGTGCCGATTCAGGTAGGCTTCCGCCTGAGCGTACTGGGTAAATATACGGCTTTTCCGCTTCTGGCGGTCCCGCCCAATGATGAGCGTGTCCCCAATCCCCTTCAGGACCCAGACCTGTTTTCCGTTCTTTGTGGCGTCATTGAAGTACAGTTCCTCGCCCTTGTCATTCTTCATCCGTGCCATCTCAAGCAACCTCCTTCAAATTCCAATGAGAAACAAGCAGGTGGCAATCCTCATACTGCCAGCGGAGAGCATCCACAAACTCCTGGCGGTCCGGGAGGGAGCCGTCCTCATGACAGGCGATATTGGTATAGTAGCCATTCAGCAGAACCGCATCGGCGTCCGCCGCCATGATTTCCCGGAGCCGCTCGGCGTCTTCGTGGAGGACCTCCATATAGCCTTGATTGTAGTAGCACTCCTCCGGGAAAAACCACCACGTTTTCCAGGAGCGCCCTTCCTTCCAGAGAGCGAACCAGCAGATACCATCGGCAGCCGCCTCCCGAACGAACCTCGCACATTCCCTCAGACTTGCCATTTCTAACCATCCTTTCCCCAGCCCTCCCCGGAGGGAGAGCCGGACCCTTGACCTTCGCTCAACCGGCGAACAACTGAAGTTCCCCGTTCCAGCCTTCGTACATACGCCCCGCCACATTGAACCGGACATAGGCATCATCGGAAGCTCCGTAGATGGGACGGCGGTCCAAGACCTTCCCGGTCCTGCGGATTTGATTGTGGCGGTTGATTTCCTCAACGTCCACCTCGTGCAGGATTTCCACCCGCCTGACGGAGAACCCGAATTCACGGGAGACATATTCCAGCGCCTCATCATCGGTCAGATATCGAGCCGCCCCGGTCTTGATGGATTCCGCCAGCGCCGCATAATCGGCCTGGGAGACGTTGTCCTTGTCCTCGTAGGGCTTCCACTCCTCCTCCCGTTCCAGAGCCGCCCGGAGCCGCTCCATTTCGGACTTCAAGGAACTGACCTCCTGCGCCGCCTTCGCCTCAGCCTCGGCAATGGCCTGTTCTGCTGGGAGCCGGGAGAGGTTGAGCTTCCTGGCGATGGATTCAGCCATGCCGTCCTTGTTGGCCTTGAACGCTTCACAGAATTCCTGCTTGCTCCCATGGAACTCAGAATAGACGGCCTCAATAGCGGCGTAGTGTTCCAGCGTGGGATAGAAACCAGTCAGGGCTTCAAATTCTTGAATCATCATTTTAATAGCCTCCCCTTTTATTCTTTAGGTCCCGGCCCCGGAGGAACCCGGAGCCGGGAGAACCAGTCACTGCACACCCTCAACCCACATCGTGGTGTTCGCGTGACCGATGTGGAGAACGTACTCGGTCTCATCTTCGTCCTGGAGGTCAACCACAACCACGGTTTCCCATCCAGCCTCCACCACTTCGTAATCCAAGGACTCCAGTTCCTCGACCATCTCGTTCTTTCTGGTCCAGAACTTACCCTCGACATCCGTCATGACCTTTTTAGAGTTTTTCATCATATCCTCCATTCTCCGCCCCGGCCCCGGAGAACCCGGAGCCGGGATTTAGATTCAGACAGCCGCCGCCATCGCCAGCTTCCGAGCGGCGTAGCGTTCCCGGCGTTTTCGTAACTGCTCATCCTTGTGGGCTTCATAGTAAGCCCTTGCAGATGCCCGATGACGCTCCAGCTTTTCAGCCTCAGTAAACCGGGATTCTCTGGGTTTACGGGGTTTCCGCTCAGGCTTGGGAAGTCCAAGGCGGATGCGCTCGGCTTCCTTTTCGGCCTTCCGCTTGGCATAGGAGCGGCGGCATTCTTCCCGATGCTTTTCCCGCTGACGCTCGGCGTAATCGCTTACAACCAGCGTTTGCGTGTTGTAGCCGTTCCCCCGGAAATCCTCGGTCTCAGCGATACACACAAGGTTCTTTGCGGTGTAACTCCGAAACAGATTGATGAAGTGGAACCGGACTGCCGATTTGAAGTAGCTCAGGTAGGAACCGCCCTTGAAACCCATGGCGGATTTCCAGATGGTAATGAAGCCTTCCTGAAGGAAATCATCGGCATCATAGGTAACCATCTTCCCCTGGTACATTTTCGCTTCACCAAGAATCACTGGCCGGAGGTTTACGAAAAGCTGGGAAAGAGCGGCGTCCGTATCCTTGCCGGACTGGACCATACCCGCCAGTTCCTCGTTCGTCAAACTGCCGTACACCATCAAAACCTCCCACTTTCAGATTCCGTGTCGGTGCCCTCCCCGTGTTGGCCCGTGAGGTTGGCCCCTGCTGAACTCTACGCCTCAGCAGGTAGGCGGCTTGGCTTTCCTTTAGCTTGAAAATATATTACCATCCATTTGAGTTGTTTTCAAGTGTCAGAAATCACAAATAACAATGCAAACGGATGGTAATATTGACGAATTGACAAAACCACGCAAGCGGATTATAATAGGTAAAAGATTTCTGGAGGTGGGTAGCATGAGGCGCATGGAACTGAGGGACGATATTACTCCGATTGACAGGAAATGCATTGAGAAGGGAATCTCCAGAACAGATCTGTCAAGGATGAGCGGTGTCCCCATTCGGACGCTCGAAGGATGGGCAAAGAGGGCAAGGACCAACCCGAACGTATATCAGCTTCTCAAGGTAGCCCAGGTTCTGGAATGCCACATTGAAGATTTACTGGAGCCGGAACTGGGAGAAAAAGAGTAGCGGGACAGCGCCATACGCCTCCCCGCTAACCCTTCAACAAAGAGCGCAACAGAGCGCCGTCAGAGGAAACTGACGGCGCTCTGTTGCGCAGATTACGTTTTGACGCTGGCCTCGGCCTCCCACTGGCGGACAGTGGCTTCCGGCAGCCGGACGGACCGCAAAGCCTTATCCGGCACGGACAGATCATCTGCGGGACTCACCTCGACATCGGCAACAGCAGGAAAGTCCGCAAAGACACGCCGGACCGCTGTGGCAAGGGGACTGCCGGGATTCGTCTGGTCAAGGATAGCGCAAATCCGCTCCATGGCCTCCCAGTCCGAAATTTTCACATTTTTCATTTGGAGCCTCCTTGAAATTTTCACCCGATGGTGATAAAATCAAGGAGCCGGGGTAAGGCTCCCGGCATTCCTTGATATGTGGGATGGCGGTTGACCTTTGGACGGGGGACCGCCGTCCCCTTTTACTCGGCCTTGGCCTTCAGCTTCTCCAGCAGTTCCGCGAGGTCCTTGCATTCCTCGGCGAGCTGGATAATCTTCAGGCGCTCGGCCTCACGCGCCAGACGCTCAATGGTCTCAGCGGCGTTTGCCATCTCTTCCATGTCCTCCCTCCTCTCAAAAGGTGTTACCCTGCCTTACAAGAATATAATACCACTCATTTGGACAGAAAACAAGTGACAGAATACACAAATAACAATCCGTTTGGATGGTTATTTTGGCAAAAAAAGACGGACCGGGAGGAAAGCCGCTCCCGGCCCAAAACCCTACATCATTTTTACATCATTTATCGTGCTATTCCGCGCTAATCCTTGCTAAGTTTTGCCAGCAGGTCAAATCTGGTTTAGCAACTTTTGACACGCCAGAGAGACGCGAAACATAAGAAACAGGGCGGAAACCTCACGTTTCCGCCCTGTTTCGTCTGGTCCGAGTGGCGAGACTTGAACTCACGACCCCTTGACCCCCAGTCAAGTGCGCTACCAACTGCGCTACACCCGGGCCGTCTTCCAGCGGATTCTCATTATACCACCGCCTCCGGGAAAATGCAAGCCCTGTTTTCAAAATCCAGCGGAAAATTTCCGGCACAAAAGGAAAAGGAAGCGCCCCCAGAGAGAGGGCGCTTCCCGGTTGCAATCTAAACTCGTGACCGATTAGAGGTGCCACTGGTTGCCGTGCCAGTGACCTCAAATGAGGCAGATCTTAAAGAGCGCGGGTAAAATCCATCAAAAGGCGGAGAGATCAGCGGTCCTTAAAGATCTTGAACAGTTCCGTCCAGTAGTCATCGCTGCCGTCCTCACTCTTGGGAAGGGAATCCGGAGAGGGGGCGGTGGGCGGAGGGGTCACGGACGCCGCCGGAGCCGCAGGCCGTACGGCCTGGGGGGCGGGGGCCACGGGAGCCGCCGGGGCAACAGGGGCGGGAGCCGCCGCTTCCGGGGCGGGTTTCGCGGGGGGTTCGGAACTCTTGGGCTTGTCGAACCCGGTGGCAATCACCGTCACGCGGATCTCGTCGTCCATGGTTTCATCGAAGGTGGCACCGAAGATGGTCAAGGCATCGGGATGTACGGCCTGCTGCACCAGGCTGGCCGCCTGATCCACCTCTTCCAGGCCGATATCCGGAGAGCCGGTGATGTTGATGAGGATGCCCCGGGCCCCCTCGATGGAGGTTTCCAGCAGGGGGCTGGAAATGGCCATCCGGGCGGCTTCCTCCGCCTTGCCCTTGCCTCCGGCACGACCGACGCCCATGTGGGCCATGCCCGCGTCCTTCATGACGGCGGTGACATCGGCGAAGTCCAGGTTGATAAAGCCCGTATCCCGGATCAGATCGGAGATGGACTGCACCGCCTGGCGCAGCACATCGTCCGCGATCTCAAAGGCGTTGACGAAGGTGATCTTCTGATCCGTGGCGAATTTCAGCCGGTCGTTGGGGATGATCACCAGAGAGTCCACTTTTCCGGCCAGTTCCGCGATGCCGGCCTCCGCGCTGCGCATCCGCCGGGGGCCCTCAAAGCCGAAGGGCTTGGTCACTACCGCCACGGTCAGGATGTCCATTTCCTTGGCGATCTCCGCCACCACCGGGGCCGCGCCGGTACCGGTACCGCCGCCCATGCCCGCCGTGATGAACACCATATCCGTGTCTTCCAGGGCTTTTGCCAGCTGATTGCGGCTCTCTTCCGCGGACTTGCGGCCGATCTCCGGGTTGGACCCGGCCCCCTGGCCGTGGGTCAGCTTTTCGCCGATCTGAATCTTGGAGGTAGCGCTGGAAATCCCCAGTGCCTGTTTGTCCGTATTCACTGCCACAAAGTCGATGCCCTTTGTGCCGGAGGTCACCATCCGGTTGACAACGTTGCTGCCCGCGCCGCCAACGCCGATCACCCTGATGTTCACCACAGTCTCGGGACCGGTATCCAATCCAAATGCCATTTTGCTGCCTCCTGCCATCCTTTTGTAGATCCTGCGGCCTGTGCCGAAGGACTGAGTTTCGTTGTTTCCATATTGTATGACACTTTCCGCTTCCGGTCAAGTCCCTCTTTCCGCATTTTTACACTTTCTTAAAAATTCTTCCGCCCTTTTGGCCTACCGGCTGCCGGGCCGGAAGAAAACCTTGTCGTCTTTTGTCGCGTCCAGCGTACCGGTCATATTCTCCTGGATCTTGCCGTCCGCCAGGGTCTCCGCCACGGCCAGGAGCTTGTAGGGGTAGTCCGCGCCGTAGGGAAGGAGAATGGTAAAGCGTCCGCCGTACTCCACCCGGATAGAGGAGCGGTCCTCCAAGCTCACGCTTTCCACCTGTTCCAGCATTCCGGTGTCCTCCAGGGCGGACAGCAGGGCGGTCAGGCTCTCTCCCCGGCCTTCCGGGTCCGTGGACGCCTGTCCCCCCACCACCGGATCCCGCAGCACGCAGCCCCGGACCGGGATATACCCTGCCGGATCCGCCGCGTACTCCACCAGTTTCCCGCTGGGGCTTATGAGCCAGGCTCCGTCGCCCTCCAGCACCGCCAGGGGCGTGCCGCACTCCCGGATCCGGATCATTAAGGTGTCCGGCAGATCCCGGCTGATGCCCGCCTCCACCACATAGGGCAGTTCCGCCACAATCCGGTCCGCCATGGCGTATTTGTTCAGGAAGAACAGGTTGTCCCCGTCGGCCACCGCCGCCGCCTCCTGAACCTGGGCGGCGCTGTACCGGACGTTTCCGCTGATCTCCACCACTTTCACCCGGAAAAACATGGTCAGCGCCGCCACCACGCATCCAAAGATCACCAAGGTGGACAGGAGCCGGAGGAGAACCCCCCGGTCCGCCCTCCGCCGCCGATGTCGTGCCTTCATGCCCTCGCCTCTTCCCGTACAATCTCCGCGCCCAGGTTCCCCAGATCCCGGCGGAGGTCCTCATAGCCCCGGTCGATGTGCCGCAGGTTACCCACGCGGGTTTCCCCCTCCGCCGCCAGAGCCGCTACGCACAGCGCCGCGCCGCCCCGCAGGTCCGTACACTCCACTGCCGCGCCGTGGAGCCGTTCCACCCCCGTGACCACCGCCACCCGTCCGGAGACCCGGATGTCCGCTCCCATGCGCACCAGTTCCTCCACATGGCGGTAGCGGTTCTCGAAGAGGTTTTCTTCAAAGATGGTGGTGCCGTTCGCTCTCAGGAGGGCCGCCATGAGCACCGCCTGGGCGTCTGTGGGGAAGCCGGGATAGGGGGCGGTCCGGATGGGGGACGCCGCCCGGATCCGTCCCCGGCTGACGCAGCGGATCCCCGCGTTGTCCGATGTGACCGCGCAGCCGCACTCTTCCAGCACCGCCGTCACCGCCGACAGATCGGCGCTTCGGGCGTCCCGGAGAAAGACCTCTCCCCCGGCGGAGGCCGCCGCGCATAGATACGTAGCCGCCACAATCCGGTCCGGCATCACCGGGTAAGTACCGCCGTGGAGGGCTTTTCCCCCCGCAATCCGCACGGTTCCGGTGCCCGCGCCCCGGACCTCCGCTCCGCAGGCGTTCAAAAACTCCTGCAAATCCACAATCTCCGGCTCCCGGGCGGCGTTGGAGATCACCGTCTCCCCCTCCGCGCCGCAGCCGGCCAGCATCAGGTTCTCCGTGGCCCCCACGGACGGGGTAGCCAGCACGATCTCCCGTCCCCGGAGGTGGGGAGCTTCACAGCGCAGCACCCCGCCGTCCTCCACGATCTCCGCCCCCAGGGCACGAAGCCCCGCCAGGTGCAGATCGATGGGCCGGGGGCCAAGTTCACACCCGCCCGGCATAGAGCAAAGGGCCTTGCCGCACCGGGCCAGAATCGCCCCTAAAAACACCACGGAGGAGCGCATCTCCCGCATGAGGGAGTCGGAAATGCTCCAATCCCCCAGCACGGAGGCGTCCACCATCAGCCGGTCCCCCTCCCACCGGGCCTCACAGCCCAGGGACCGGAGGATCCGGATGGACGCCTCCACGTCCCGCAGACGGGGACAGCGCTCCAATTCCACCTGTCCCCGAATCAGCAGGGTCGCCGCCAAAATGGGCAAAACGCTGTTTTTCGACCCCTGTATGGACACTTCTCCCTCCAAGGGCCTGCCGCCCCGGATCAAAAGCTGGCTCATTGCCTGTTCCCCCTCCAACTTCAGAAAAGATCTCACGCTTCATCTTATGGAGAGGACAGAAATGTGGTGCCTGCCTTCTTCGGAACCCTTCCCCGCGGTGGTCCTATCCGGCCTTTCCGGGGTTTTCCTTTGTGGTTCCTCCGCTCCCAGTATAAGTTTTCTCCTCGTGAACGCTCAGATTTCCCGTCAGCTGCCTTGCCAGCGGCCTGAACTGTGGCAAATCTCAAAGAGCGCGAGTAGAACCTTGCGGCAGGAGTTCCATGACTGTCTCTAAAATGCGGTCCGTGGCGTCCCGGATGCCCAGGGCGGCCATGGACTTCTCCATGGTGTCGCGGCGTTTGTTGTCCCGCAAAATGGCGCTGGCGGCCTGAAAGAGCTTCTGTCCGGAGCACTCCGGTTCCAGAAGGACCTCCGCGCCTCCGGCGTCGGCGATGGCCCGGGCGTTTTTCTCCTGGTGATGGTTCGTCACGTAGGGGGACGGCACCAGAATGGCCGGAACGCCCAGGGCCGTCAGTTCGCTGACGGTGGAGGCCCCCGCCCGGGCAATGACCAGATCCGCCCCCCGCATCACCACGGGCATATCATAGATGTATTCCCGGACCCGCAGGGCCGGGTGGGCGGCAAGGTCCACGTGTTTTTCCTCTAACAGGCGGAGGATGTCTCCATACCCCGCCTTTCCGGCGGCGTGGATGTGGTGGAAGGGGGCCGCCTCCGCCGCTTCCAGGGCAAGAAAGTCCGCCATTTGGCGGTTCATGCCGGAGGCCCCCAGGGATCCCCAGAAAGACACCACCAGAGGCCGTCCGTCGTCCACGCCCAGCAGGGCCTTGGCCTCCGCTTTCGTATGGGCGAAGAAGTCTCCCCGCACCGGCGTCCCTGTCACCTTCACCTTTTCCGGGTGACGGTAGTTCTCCCGGCAGGCCTCAAAGCCCACCATGATCCGGTCCGCGGACCCTTCCAGCAGTTTTGTGGTCAGTCCCGGCACCATGTTGGACTCGTGGACCGCCGTGGGGATTCCCAGTTTCGCGGCGGCCCGGACCGCCGGATAGCTGGCGTAACCTCCGGTGCCGATGACCACCTCCGGACGGAAGGCGCGGAGAATGGCCCGGGCCTCCCGGGGGGAGCGGAACAGGTTCCCTGCGCTGACCAGGTTGTGGGCGATCTCCCTGGGGGCAAAGGACCGGTGAAAATTGGAGATATGGACCGTCCGGAAGGGATAGCCCGCCTTTTCCACCAGATCCCGCTCCAGCCCCCGATCCGCCCCCACAAAGAGGAAGGCCGCGCCGCCGTTATCCTGTCCAATCCGCTGGGCCAGGGCCAGGGCGGGGTTTACGTGCCCCGCCGTACCGCCGCAGGTAAAAAGTACCCGGCTGAGTGTCCGTTTCAGGGCGTTCACCTGCTTTCTGAAACTTGAATTGTCCCTTTGTTCACGAGGATATTATTTCTTGGCGGGCCGCATTTGCCGGGAGACGGACAGCACAATGCCCATCTCCGCCAGCTGAATCAAAATCGCCGTGCCCCCGTAGCTGAAAAAGGGAAGGGAAATGCCCGTGGTGGGCAGCAGGCCCGACACCACGCCGATGTTCAGGAAGGTCTGCAAGGCCATCTGCGTAATGACGCCTACCACCAGCAGACAGCCGAAGCGGTCCCGGGCATGGAGGGCGATCCAGTACCCCCGGAGGATCAGGGCGGCGAACAGCGCCATAATCATGGCCGCGCCGATAAGCCCCAGTTCCTCGCACACCACGGCAAAGATGAAGTCGTTGTGTTCCTCTGGCAGGTACAAAAATTTCTGGCGGCTCTTGCCCAGGCCTACCCCCCACAGTCCTCCGGAACCGATGGAGATCAGGCTTTGTACCAGCTGATAGCCGTCCCCCCGGGGGTCGATGAAGGGATTGCGCCACATGGCGATCCGGGACTGGCCGTAGGGAATGAGGCCCTTGATCATGAGGAAGGCCCCCAGTCCCGCGCCGCCGGCGGCCAGAGCCACCCAGTACAGCCGGATCCCCCCCACCAGCATCATGATCCCCCCGGTGCCCACAATCAGAATCGTGCCGGACAGGTGGGGCTCCATCATCATCAAAATGGCGATAACACCCATAATCCGAAGATACGGCCAAATCCCCTGCCGGAAGGTCCGCATTTTCTCCCGTTTCCGGGAGATGTCATCGGCGAAGTACAGAATCACCGCCAGTTTCGCAATCTCCGAGGGCTGGAACCGGAAGGCCCCCGCCCCCAGCCACCGCCGGGCGTTGTGGCTGAGAATCCCGATACCGGGAATCGTCACCAGCACCAGCAGAAGGATGGACAGCACCAGCAGCGCCCGGGCCATGCCCCGGAGGCGCTGATAGTTGATCTTGCTGATGGCCAGCATGGCGGCAACGCCGATGAGGGCAAAGCGGCTCTGTTTCACGAAGTAGAAGGTAGGGTTCTCGTCCTCATAGTAGGCGGAGGGGAAGCTGGCGGACAGCAGCATCACAAGGCCGATGGCGGTCAGCAGAATCACCAGCAGGCAGAAGGGCAGGTCCAAAGGCCCCCGGGCCAGTTTCCGGCTCTCCCGCTCCATGGCCCGCTGTAACCGGGCCTCCTCCCGTCCCACAGGGCGGCGGGTCAGGGCCTCCCGGACCTGGGCCTGGGCCCCGGTTTTCAGTTTTTGCGCGGCGGTCCGGCCAAACGCCCGGACCCTCTCCCGGAATGACTGCGCCATGGGTTCCCTCCATCAGGTTTGATGATGCCAATCCAAAATCTGCAAGATCGCGGTATAAAACGCCGTCTACGCGCCGTACCGCACCCACACCGCCAGCCAGGCCAGGACGCAGCCCCCCGCCGTCACGGCGGAGAACACCGCCACCAACTTTTCCTCACTCCACCCGCACCGCTCCAAATGGTGGTGCAGGGGGGCCATTTTCAAGAGCCGCTTTCCCGTGCCGGTTTTCCGGCGGGTGTACTTAAAATAGGAGATCTGCACAATATCGGACATGGTCTCCCCGATATAGACGATGCCCACGGGAATGAGAATCAGGGGCATATCCATGGCAAAGGCCAGCGCCGCCACAGCTCCCCCTAAAAACAGGCTCCCCGTGTCCCCCATGAACACCTTGGCGGGATGGCGGTTGTAGATGAAGAAGGCCGCCAGTCCCCCTGCCAGAGCCGCCGGGAACAGGCCGTGGATAGGGGAATCCAGGCCGTACAGTCCCGCCGCCGTGAAGAATACCATGACTACAAAGGTGACGCCCGTTGCCAGGCCGTCCACGCCGTCGGTGATGTTCACGGCGTTCACCGTGCCCACAATCACAAAGGCGGCGAAGATCAGGTACAGAATCCAGGGGATCCGCACCGCCGTGTGAAGGAGGGGGAGGTACAGGGCGTTGTCCAGGAAGCCCTCATAGCGCATGAGGCTGAGAAACACCACGGCGGCCCCCAGCTGTAACACCAGTTTCTGCATGGCGGTCAGTCCCTCGTTCTGGTGCCGCCGGACCTTCTGCCAGTCGTCCACAAAGCCGATAAGGCCGAAGGCCAGGGCGAAGAGGAACAGGTACAGGTGCAGATACATCCCCCGGGCCTGCCAGGGAAGTCCCAGGGCCGCTATGGTGACGCCTGTGCCCGCGATGAACATGAGGCCCCCCATGGTGGGGGTTCCGGCCTTGGCGGCGTGCCAGGTGGGGCCGTCGGAACGGATCTCCTGTCCCGCGTGGAGCCGCCGCAGGCCCTCCAACAGGAATTTTCCAATCACCAGGGTCAGGGCGAAGCTGACCCCCAGAGCCAACAGGGCTGTCACGTCTCCCCGGCCTCCCCTCTCTCCCCGTCCAGGATGGACGCCACAATCTGCCGCTCATCCATGGGGTACTTTACGTGGTGGATCTCCTGATAGGTCTCGTGGCCCTTGCCGCACAGCACAATCACATCGTCTCTCTGGGCGTGGTCCAGGGCGTACCGGATGGCCTCCACCCGGTCCTCCACCACCACATAGGGGGTGTTGGTACCCTCCATGCCCGGGAGAATCTCCGCGATGATGTCTCCGGGCCGCTCTGTCCGGGGATTGTCCGTGGTGACAATGACGAAATCCGCCAGTTCCGCCGCGATTTTTCCCATTTTGGGCCGTTTTGTCCGGTCCCGGTCCCCGCCGCAGCCGAACAGGGCCACGGTCCGGCCCTTGGCGAAGCCCTTCACGCTTTTCAGCACGTTTTCCAGCCCGTCGGGACTGTGGGCGTAGTCGATCAGCACCGTGTAGTCTTTGCCCGGAGTGGGCACCACTTCCACCCGGCCCTTCACATGGGGCACATCCGCCAGGGCTTTGGCGGACCGTTCCAGGGGAATCCCCAGGGCCAGGGCAGCGCCCAGGGCGTCCAAGGTGTTCTCCACCATAAAGGCCCCGGGGATGTTCACCCGCACCGCCGCCCGGTCCGTATGGGTGGCCGCTGTGAAGGCGATGTGGTCCGCCGCAAGTTCCGGGTTCTCCGCCCGGAGATCCGCGTCAGGGCCCAGACCGTAGGTCAGCAGTTCACAGGTTGCGTCCCGGACCAGCCGGGGAGTCCAGGGATCCCCGGCGTTCACCACCCCCACCCGGCACATCCGGAACAG